>DATABU010000231.1:0-14949 GCA_036259415.1 Longimicrobiaceae bacterium | reverse complement strand
GGGCGGCGGCTCCAACGCCATCGGCATGTTCCACCCCTTCGTCGGCGACGAGGGCGTGCGGCTGGTGGGGGTGGAGGCGGCGGGCGAGGGCGTGCACACCGGCCGGCACGCGGCCACCCTCACCCACGGCGCCCCCGGCGTCTTCCAGGGGAGCCGCTCGTACCTGCTCCAGGACGAGGCCGGGCAGGTGACGGAGGCGCACTCCGTCTCCGCGGGGCTCGACTACCCGGGCGTGGGTCCCGAGCACTCGCACCTCAAGGACTCGGGCCGGGCCACGTACGTGTCGGTGACCGACGCGGAGGCGCTGGACGCCTTCGGGCGGCTGGCACGGCTGGAGGGGATCATCCCCGCGCTGGAGAGCGCCCACGCGGTCGCCCACCTCCTGCGCGACGGCGCCCGCTGGGCGGACGCCGGGCCGGTGGTGGTCTGCCTGAGCGGCCGCGGCGACAAGGACGTGGCGCAGGTGGCTGAGCTCACCGGCGGGCCCGCCTGAGCCGCCGCGCATGAGCGTCCCCGTCTCCGCCGTGGCGCCGCAGGCCGGCCCGCACGCCCCCTCCCCGGCGGAGCGCGAGGCCGTCCAGGAGCTGGTCCGCGACCTGGGCCGCTCTCTGCGCGTGCACCTCCTGTACGAGGGCAACAACCCCGCGGTGGACCGCTTCGTGGAGTCGCTGCGGGGGCGCATGGCGGGGCTCTGGGAGCACCTGGGCCGCGTCTCCCTCCAGGTGGAGGAGAAGGAGGTGCTCTGGGCCGGCGAGCCGGTGTACCGCGGGGAGACGCGCGCCGAGGACCTGGCCTTCCTCCTGTACCGCGACGGCGTGCGCGAGCTGACCTTCCTCCCCGGCTTCGAGGTGGAGGAGCTCGCCGCCTTCCTGGACGTCCTGGTGCGGGTGCAGCGACTCAAGGAGGACGAGGACGACCTCCTCACCCTGCTCTGGGCCCGCGACTGGAAGGGGCTGCGCTACCGCTACGTGGAGGCGCTCCCGGAGGGCGTCGCGCTCCCCGAGCCGAGCGGCGCCCCCCCCCGCCCGGTTGAGCCGCCGCGCGAGGCGGAGCCGACCCTGGTCTCCACCGTGAGCCGGGACGACTTCCGCGAGGCCCTCTACTTCCTGGACGAGGCCGACCTGCGCCGCCTGGACGCCGAGGTCCGGCGGGAGCAGCAGCGCGACCTGTGGAGCGACGTGCTGTCCGGCCTCTTCGACCGGCTGGAGGACGGGGCCCCGGCGCGCCAGGAGCAGATCGTCCGCATCCTCGGCGACGTCCTCCCCACGCTGCTGGCGGCGGGGAGCCTCGCCCGGGCCGCGGGGCTGCTGCGGGAGCTGGTGGCGATCGCCACCCGCCCGGGGGCGCTGGCGCCGGGGGCGCTCCGCGCGGTGCGCGACCTCTTCGAGCGGCTCGCCGGCTCGGAGACGGTGGAGGAGCTGATCCGCACCGTGGAGGAGGCGCCCGGCCCTGAGGCGCTGGAGGGGCTGGTGTCGCTCCTCTCCTTCTTCCCGCCGTCCACGCTCCCCTCGCTCCTGCGCGCGGCGGAGGCGAGCTCGCTCGAAGGGGTGCGCGCCGCGGTCCTGGACGCGGCGGAGCGCCTGGCCGGGAACGGCGGTGAGCGGCTGCTCCCCCTCCTGGCGCACGAGGACGCGCGCATCGCCGCGGGGGCGGCGCGGGTGTCCGGGCGGCGCGGCCTCGCCGCCGCGGCGCCGGAGGTGGCGCGGCAGCTCTCGCGCCCCGAGCTCCCCCTGCGGCTGGTGGCGGTGGAGACGCTGCTCGCCCTCCGCAACCCGGTGGCGGCGCACGCCCTCCAGGCCGCGCTGGGGGACGGGGAGCGCGACGTGCGCATCGCCGCGGCCCGGGCGCTGGCGGCCATGCGCTACACCCCGGCCCGCCAGGCGCTCGACGCGGCCATCCAGTCGAAGCGGCTCGCCGAGGCGGACCGCACCGAGCGGGTCGCCTTCTTCGAGGCGTTCGGCGCGGTGGCCGACGAGGACGGTGTCGCGTCGCTGGACCGGGTCCTCAACGGCAAGAGCTGGCTGGGCCGCCGCGAGACCGCGGAGACGCGGGCGTGCGCCGCCCTGGCGCTGGGCCGCTCCGCCCTCCCCTCCGCCCGGCGGGCGCTGACCGCCGCGGCCTCCGACACCGACCCGGTGGTGCGCAGCGCCGTCGGGCGGGCCCTCCGCGGGATCGAATCGTGAGCACCGCGCACCTCACCCAGCAGGACGCCCTCGCGGGCGACCTCGCCCCCGCCGACGAGCGTGGCCTGCAGCGCGCCGGGCGCGAGCTCCTCTTCGCGCTCTACGCGTCGCTGCGGGTGCTCAAGATCTACCCGCTGGAGAACCAGACCGTCCAGAACGCGCTGGCCGAGCTGGACGCCGTGGTCGGGCAGATCCTCGCCGGCGACGGCTCCGTCAACATCCGCTACGTGGGGGACTTCGTCTTCCTGAACGACCTGCGGATGCGCATCGACCTGGGGAGCTTCGCCACCTTCAGCGCGGTGGGCCGGGCGCTCCGGGCGCACGGCATCGGGCAGCTGGAGGTGCACCGCGGGGCCGAGATGGGCGAGTGGACCGCCTTCCTGGCGCTGCTCCTGGCCGAGCCCGACGCGGAGGCGCCCTTCGCCCGCTTCGCGGAGCGGCTGGCCCGCACCCCGGTGCGCCGCATCGTCGCCATCCCCGAGACCGAGGCCGACACCACCCCCCGCGACGCCGACGAGGCGCGCGAGATGGCCAAGCGCACCTACGCGCAGACGGTGGCGGTGGCGCGCGAGGCCATGACGGCGGTGCGCATCGGGCGCAGCGTGAGCGTGCGGCGGGTGAAGCGCGCGGTGCAGTCCATCGTGGACCAGGTCCTCACCAACGAGACCTCGCTGGTGGGGATGACGACGCTGCGCGACTACGACGAGTACACCTTCACCCACTGCGTCAACGTCTGCATCTTCAGCGTCGCCCTGGGAAAGAAGCTGGGGCTGGGGAAGCACGAGCTGTACGAGCTGGGCTTCGGGGCGCTGATGCACGACGTGGGGAAGGTGCGCATGCCGCTGGAGATCACCAACAAGACCGGCGCGCTCACCGACGAGGAGCGGGCGACCATGGAGGAGCACACCACCGAGGGGTTCCTGGCGCTCTTCGAGATGCGCGGCCTCTCGGACCTCCCGCTGCGTCCCATGCTCAGCGTCTACGAGCACCACATGAAGGTGGACCTCACCGGGTATCCCTCCTGCACCCGGCCCCGCGACCCCACGCTCTTCCCCCGCATCGTCGCCATCGCGGACGGATTCGACGCCGCCACCACCAAGCGGAGCTACCAGTCCAGGCCCTGGCTCCCCGACGCGGTCCTGAAGGAGATGCGCGACAACCCCCGCCGCGGCATGGACCCGCTGCTGGTCAAGGCGTTCATCAGCATGACGGGGATCTACCCGGTGGGGAGCATGGTGGTGCTGGACACCTACGAGATGGCCGTGGTCACGGCGCCCAACCCCCGGCCGGAGGGGCTGCACGAGCCCGTCGTCCGCATCATCTTCGACTCCATGGGCCAGCCGGTGGACCCGCCCGTGGAGGTGGACCTGTTCGCACCCGGGCCGGGCGCCCCGCGGCGCACCATCATCAAGACCACGGACCCGGAGCGGTACGGCATCGATGTCGGCGACTACTTCGTCTGAGACGGCGACCCTGGCCGGCGCCTTCGCCCGCGCGCGCGAGGCGGGGCGCGCCGCGCTCGTCCCCTACGTCACCGCCGGCCACCCCACCCCGGAGGCCACCGCGCAGGTGCTGCGGATGCTCGCCGAGGAGGGGGCGGACGTGATCGAGCTGGGGGTCCCCTTCAGCGACCCCCTGGCCGACGGGCCCACCATCCAGCGCTCCTCGTTCGAGGCCATCCGCCAGGGCGTGGACCTGCGCTGGACTCTTGAGGCGCTGCGCGCCTTCCGCCGCGAGCACGAAACCGCGGTCGTCCTCTTCACCTACCTGAACCCGGTCCTCCGCTACGGCGTGGACGCCTTCCTGCGCGACGCGGTGGAGGCGGGCGCGCAGGGCGTGCTCCTCACCGACCTCCCGGTGGGAGCCGACCCGGAGCTGGAGGCCGCGTTCGCGGAGTCGCCGCTGGACCTGGTGCGGCTGGTGGCGCCCACCACGCTCCCGGGGCGGGTGCGCGAGATCGCGGCGGCGGCGCGGGGGTTCCTGTACTACGTGTCGCGCACCGGCGTGACCGGCGTTCGGCAGGAGCTGGCCGCCGGGCTGGAGCGGGAGGTCGCCGCGCTGCGCGCCGCCACCCCGGTGCCGGTGGCGGTGGGGTTCGGCATCTCCACCCCGGAGCAGGCCGCCACCGTCGCCCGCGTCGCCGACGGGGTGGTGGTGGGGAGCGCGCTGGTGGAGGCGCTCGGCCGCGACGGGGTGGAGGGGGCCCGCACGCTCGTGCGGGCGCTGCGCCGGGCCACGCTGCGAGGCGGCGATGGCGGCGGCTGAGGCGGCCGCGCTCCCCCCGCCGGTGGTCGCGGTGCTGCGGGGCTACGCGCGGGGGATGTCGTGGCTGGGCGGGCTGGTGCTCCTGGCCGCGCTCGCCGTCGCCGCGCCGGACGCGCCGGGGTGGGGGCTGGCCGCGGCGGGCGCCGTCGCCGTGGCGGGGTTCCGCTGGTGGGCCGTCCCCCTCTCCAAGTACGCCTACGTCACCATGACGGTGGTGCCCGTGGGGGCGCTCACCCTGCTGGGGGCGCCGGTGGCCGCGGTGGCCGCAGCCTGGGCGGGGACCGCCGTCGGCGACGTGCTGCGGCGTCGCGGCGGCTTCCCCGCGCTGGTCAACGCCGGCCGCGAGGCGCTGGCCGCCTGCGCGTCGGCCGGGGTCTTCCTGGGCGTGCTCCGGGTGGTGGCCCCGCCCGGAGGCCCCTCCGCGCTCTCCGTCGACGGGGTTCCCGCGCTGGTCGCCTACCTGATCGCCTACCTGGTCTTCTCCCGCGGCCTCTTCTACTTCTCCCTCGCCTTCCGGGGCAAGCTGCACCCGGGCGAGTGGATGGTGCTCTTCCGCCACGAGGTGATCGCCGCCTCGCTCGGCGCGGTCGCCACGCTGGCGGTGGCGGGAGCGTTCGCGCTCTACGGCGACGGACTGGGCTGGCTCTTCATCCTGGCCTTCATCGGCGCGGCCGGCGTGTTCGCGCGGGCGCTGGTCCTGGAGGGGATCGCCTCCGAGGAGCTGCGCAAGGTGATGGCGATGGAGACGGTGATCGCCGCCGGCGTCCCGCTGCACGAGTCGCTCGCCGACATCGAGCGGCTCGCCGCCCGGCTGGTGGAGTGGCGCTGGCTGCACGTCTACGTCCGCAGCGGCGACGGGCTGGTCCCCGTCTACCCCTCGGCCTCGCCCCCCGCCGCCCTGGACGCCGCCCGTCCGCTGCGGCGCGCCGCCCTGGACTCCGACGTCCCCGTGGTGGTGGCGGACGCCGCGGCCGACCCGCGGCTCCCCGCGGGAGGCGAGGTGCGCTCGGTCGTGGAGCAGCCGCTCCGCTACGGCCGGGCGATGATGGGGGTGCTGGAGATCGCCCACCACCGCTCGCGCAGCTACGGCCCGACCGAGCTGCGTCTGATCGAGCGCTTCGGGCGGCAGGTGGCGCTGGCGCTGCAGCTGGACTCGCTGGTGCGCCCCATGGGGCAGGCGGCCTCCGAGATCGAGGCGCAGCTCCGCGGCCTGGGCGACACCGCCACCGGGATGCGCCAGAGCGGGGAGAGGGTGGCCGCCGCCGCCGCCGGGATCCGCACCGGGATCGAGGTGCAGGCCGGCCGCACCGCCGCCGGGCTGGAGCTGACCTCCGGGCTCGCCGCCGCCGCCGCCGAGATGGCCGACGACGCCGGGGTGGTCGCGGAGCGGAGCCGCGACGCGGGCCGCCTGGCCGCCGAGAACCGCGGCGCCATCCACCAGGCGGTGGGCCGGCTGGTGGAGCTGCGCGACTTCGTGGACCTGGAGGCGCGGGAGATCGCCGCACTGGCCGGGGCCTCGGAGCGCATCTCCCGGCTGGTGGGCGCCATCCGCGAGTTCGCCGACCAGACCAACCTGCTGGCGCTGAACGCCGCCATCGAGGCCGCCCGCGCCGGCGAGCACGGGCGCGGCTTCGCCGTGGTCGCCGACGAGGTCCGCAGGCTGGCCGACTCCAGCGCCGGCGCCTCGCAGGAGGCCATGGAGATGGCCGCCGCCATCGGCGCGCAGGTGGAGGCCACGGTGCGGCGCATGGAGCAGGGGGCGCAGCGCGTCGCCGACGTGGGCGAGCTGTCGCAGGTGGCGCTGGAGGCGGTGGAGCGGATCGTGGCCGCGGCCGAGGGGGCGGCGCAGCTCACCGGCCGCATCGCCGAGCGGGTGGCGGAGCAGCGCTCGGGGATCGCCGGGCTGCACGACGAGCTGGGCGCCGTGGCCGAGGTGGCGGAGCGGAACGGGGCGGGGGTGCGGGCGGTGGCCGACGCCGCCCGCGGCCAAGCGGAGTCGCTCGCGGAGATCGAGAGCGCCGCCGCGGCGCTGCGGGCTGTCTCGGAGCGGCTGAATGGCTATATTGCCCGCTTCACCGCCGTATCTCAGGAGCCGGGTGGCGACGGTGTCGAACGTCCCGCGGAGGCGGCAGCGGCGCGGGCCGCCGTCTGAGCCGGCCTTCGTTCGAGAGTGCAGCGAGGAGACCACCATGACACGACCGGAGTCCGACGCCCCGTCCGTGCGGGACCTGGACGTCCCGCTCGAGCGCGACGTCTTCCTGCGCACCCTGCTCCGCGAGCTGGCCGGAACCCTCCAGGAGGTGGTGGGAGTCGAGGAGGCCGCCGGCTTCGTGAGCGTGGTCGGACAGGCCATGGGACGCCAGATCGACGAGCAGTACAGGGCCGCGCTCCAAGTGGACCGGCTGTCGCGCGAACAGGTCTCCGACGTGCTCGTGGACCTCAAGCGCCGCATCCGCGGCGACTTCTACGTCGTTTCGGAAGACGACGAGAAGATCGTGCTCGGGAACCGGGTCTGCCCGTTCGCCGAGAAGGTGCTGGGTAGGCCCGCGCTCTGCATGATGACGTCGAACGTCTTCGGCACGATCGCCGCCGAGAACCTCGGCTACGGCAAGGTGGAGCTGCAGCGTTCCATCGCGGAGGGCCACACCGAGTGCCGGGTCACCGTCTACCTGAGGCCCTCGTCCTCGGCGGAGCAGGCCAGCGGGCGCGAGTACTTCGGGATCGGTGAGTAGACCGTGACGCCCGAGGATTTCGTTCGCCTGGCGAACGCGTTCCCCGAGGCGTGCCTGCTGGTCCGGGGAACGGGGGAGGTGGTGGCGGCGAACCGCGCGGCTGCCTCCGCGTTCGGCCGCCGTCCCCACGAGCTGGTCGGGGAGCGGCTCCACGCCCTGGCCGCCGATCCCCCCGACCGTATCGACGCGTGCCTGGCGGCGTTCGCCCGCAGCGGTTCCATGGTCCCCACCGTGCTCACGCTCCGCAACGGTGGCGGTGTGGCGCAGCGATACCGTTGCGAGGGAGCGGTGACGAGCCCGGGGCCCTCCCGGGCCGGAACACTCCTGGTCGTCCGGCTCCGCTCCCAAACCGTCGCGAGCGGGCACTTCCTCCTGCTGAACCAGCGCATCGACGCCCTCTCCCGCGAGGTCCGGGAGCGCAGGAGGGCCGAGACCGCGCTGGAGGAACAGACGGCGCAGCTCCAGGAGTTCGCGACCGAGCTGGAACAGACCATCGACGAGCTGGTGCTGCAGAAGGAGGAGGCGCAGGCCGCCCGCCGTATGGCGGAGGAGGCGAGCCGGGCCAAGAGCGAGTTCCTGGCGACCATGAGCCACGAACTGCGCACCCCCCTCAACGCCATCGTCGGCTACGCGGACCTGCTCGACGCGGGTGTCGGGGGGCCCCTCAGCGAGGTGCAGCACGTCCACCTCGCGCGGCTGCGGCGCAGCGCCGACCACCTGCTGCAGCTCATCGACGAGGTGCTCACCTTCTCGCGCCTGGAGGCCGGTAGGGAGCCGGTCCGGGTGGAGGGCGTGGACCTCGCGGAAGTCGCACGGGCGGCGGCGGAGCTGGTGGAGCCGGCCGCCGCCGAGCGTGGGCTCCGGCTGCGCGTGCACGTCCCCAGGGGACCCGTCCCCGGGTGGACGGACCCGGCCAAGGTGCGGCAGATACTCCTCAACCTCCTGTCCAACGCCGTGAAGTTCACCGAGCGGGGCGAGGTCCTGCTGGCGCTCCGGGTGGAGGCGTCGTGGGTGCAGATCGCGGTGGCGGACACCGGGATCGGGATCCTGCCCGAGGACCAGGGGCGGATCTTCGAGCCGTTCACCCAGGTGGACGGCTCGCGCACGCGGCGCGCCGGGGGAACGGGGCTCGGGCTGTCGGTGAGCCGGGGGCTGGCGGTGCTCCTCGGCGGCGAGCTGACGGTCTCCAGCGTCCCGGGCGAGGGGAGCACGTTCACCCTCCACCTTCCCGGCGCGGCTCCCGGCATCCAGCGCTGACCCCGACTCGGCCGGGCGGAGGCGGCGCCCGGCTCGCCGCCGCCAAGCGACTCTCGGCGGGACGGGGAGGCTACGCCGCTCCCTCCGCCCGGTCGTCCCGCATCCGCTCCTCCACCGCCGGGTCCGGCTCCACGAACACCGTCTTCGCCTGCTGGAGCTTCACCAGCCCCGGCGGCGCGCCGCGCGGCTTGCGGACGTGCTTGCGGCGGGTCCAGTCCACCGCCACCACCCCGGACGTGCGGGCCTTGCTGTAGAGCGCGGCCAGCGTCGCGGCCTCCTCCAGGTCGCGCGCGGGGGGCGCGGCGGAGTCCGGCCAGCGCAGGATCACGTGCGATCCCGGGACGGAGCGCGCGTGCAGCCACACGTCTCCCGGAGACGAGTGGCCGAAGGTGAGCAGGTCGTTGTCCTTCGAGCTGCGCCCCACCCGCACCTCCAGCCCGCCCGAGGTGCGGAACGGCCGGTAGGGGAGGCGCGGGCCCTCGTCCGCCTTCGGGGCGGGGCGGCCGGTGGGGCGCTCCAGCGCCCGCAGCGCCCACTCCGGGAGCGAGCCGCCCTCCGCCTCCGCCGCGCCGATCGCCTCGCGCCAGCGCGCGGCCTCCGCCTCCGCCGCCCCGATCAGCTCCGGGATCCGCTCTGCCGCCCGCTCCAGCCGGCGCGCCTTCTCGTACCACGCCTCCGCGTTCTGGTGGGGGCGCAGCGTGGGGTCCAGCTCCACCTCGATCTCCGTCTGCCCGCCCTCCAGGTCGGGCAACCGCGCGACGGACGCGCCGGCCGGGACCAGGTGCAGGTGCGCCAGGAGGGTGTCGCCGAAGCGCCGCATCCGCTCCGCCTCCCCCGCCGACTCCAGCTCGCGGTGCAGGCTGCGCACCCGCCCCTCCGCGGCTCCCAGCCGGCGGCGCGCGCCCCGCAGCAGCCGCTCCGCGTCGCGCCCCTCGTCCGCCGGCTCCGCGGCGGCGGCCTCGCCGGCCGTCGCGTCCATCGCTTCCAGCAGCGAGGCGGCGGGGCGCGAGGCGACCCCGGGGAGCGCGACGGGGAAGGGCTGCACCCCTCGCTTCCGCTCCAGGAGCACCGGCCGCTCCCCCTCGCCGGTGCGGAGCGCCCACCACCGCTCGAAGGCCGCCTCCACCTCCGCCTCGTCCGGCGTGCGCGCGGCGTCGCCCAGCACCGGGGCGGCGGTCAGCGTGCTGGTCCACGCGAAGGTGCGCACAAGCGCGCCCGGCCGGTCCGCCGGGGCGACGCGCCCCATCAGCGTCCGCCAGGCGTCCCATGCGTCCTCCCGCGCCTCGTCCCCCGCGCCGAAGCGGCGGGAGGGCGGGGGAGGCGCGTAGCGCGCGCCGATGCGGAGCGCCCGATCCCCCGCGTCGCGCCCGCGCAGCACGGCCACGATCCGCTCCTCGTCGCCCGCGGTGACCAGCGCGTTCCACTGGTTGGTGTGCAGCTCCACCACCACGCGGCGCCGGGTGCTCCCGAACGAGGAGAGGTCCTGCACGTCCACGAAGAGGACCCGCTCGTCCGGGGGGGCGGAGACGCCGGTGATCCGCGCGTCCGGCTCGTCGTCCTCGCCGTCCGGGGCGGCGACGATGCGGGTCCAGCCGCGGGTGGGGTGCAGGTCCCAGCGGAGCGCCTCACCCCGGTCCAGCACCAGGGTGGCGGAGAGGTCGGGCGCGAAGAGGAGGGTAGGGCGCGCGGAGCGCCCGCGGAGGCGTGCGTCCAGCTCGCGGGCGAGGGCGCGCACGAGCACGGGATCGTACCGGATCGGGTTTGACACCCCCCCAAGATGCGATTAGGTTTTCGGGCGGTCAACCCGCCGTGGGAGCGGATGAGCTCGGCGCCGTGACGGCTGTGCGACGTGTGTGTCACGGCGCAAAATCAAGGTGCCGGAGAGCTTCATGTCCGTTCAGAGCGCGGGTCCTGGCCGGGGCGTCACGACGACGACGCTCCGGGAGATGAAGCGGCGTGGGGAGAAGGTCGCCGCGCTGACTGCGTACGACTACCTCTTCGCGCGCCTCGTGGACGAGGCGGGCGCGGACGTCGTGCTGGTCGGCGACTCCCTGGCCCAGGTGGTCCTGGGGTACGACTCCACCGTCCCGGTGACGCTGGACGAGATGATCCACCACGCGCGCGCCGTGCGCCGCGGCGTCCGGCGCGCGCTGCTGGTGGTGGACCTCCCCTTCCTCACCTACCAGGTCTCCCTGGAGGACGCGGTCCGCAACGCCGGGCGCGTCCTCAAGGAGACCGGCGCCGCGGCCGTCAAGGTGGAGGGCGGCTCGCCGGAGATGGCGGACACCATCCGCACGCTGGTGCGGGTGGGGATCCCCGTCATGGCCCACCTGGGGTTCACCCCCCAGTCGGTGAACACGCTGGGCGGGACGCGGGTGCAGGGGCGCGAGGAGGGCGGAAGGGAGCGGCTGCTCACGGAGGCGCGCGCGGTGGAGGCCGCGGGCGCCTTTTCCGTCGTCCTGGAGCTCGTCCCCGGGCCAGTCGCCGCGGCGGTGACGGAGGCGCTCTCCATCCCCACCATCGGGATCGGGGCGGGGGTGGGGTGCGACGGGCAGATCCTGGTGCTGCACGACATGCTGGGGCTCTACGAAGACTTCAAGCCGCGCTTCCTCCGCCGCTTCGCCGAGCTGGCGGAGACCACCCGCTCCGCCGTGGGCGACTACGTGGGCGCGGTCCGGTCCGGCGAGTACCCGGCGCCCGAGCACACCTTCGAGTGATGCGCACGGTCCGCACCCGGGCCGAGGTGCGCGCCGCCGTGGCCGCGGCGCGGGAGGCCGGGGCGCGTGTCGCCCTGGTCCCCACCATGGGGTACCTGCACGCCGGCCACCTCTCGCTGGTGGACCGGGCCCGGGAGCGCGCCGGGTGGGTGGCGATGTCCATCTTCGTGAACCCGCTCCAGTTCGGGCCGGCCGAGGACCTGGAGCGCTACCCGCGCGACCTGGAGCGCGACCTCCGCCTGGCGGAGGAGCGCGGGGTGGACCTGGTCTTCGCCCCCTCCGTGGCGGAGATGTACCCGGACGGCGAGCCCCGGGTGAGCGTGGTGGCCGACCCCGCGCTTGAGGACCGCCTCTGCGGGGCGGCGCGGCCGGGGCACTTCCGCGGCGTGCTGACCGTGGTCGCCAAGCTGTTCGGGATCTTCGCCCCGGACGTGGCGGTCTTCGGGCAGAAGGACTTCCAGCAGGCGCTCCTGGTCCGCCGCATGGCCGCGGACCTGGACATGCCGGCCGAGGTGGACGTGGCGCCCATCGTCCGCGAGGCGGACGGGCTGGCGATGAGCTCGCGCAACGTCTACCTGTCGCCGGAGGAGCGGGAGCGGGCGCTCGGCCTGTCCCGCGCGCTGGAGGCGGCCCGGTCGCGCTTCGCGGCCGGGGAGACGGACGGGCGCGCGGTCCGCGACGCCCTGTGGAGCACCCTGGCGGAGTCCGGGGTACAGGGGGAGTACGCCGAGGTGGTGGACCCGGCGACCCTCCAGCCGGCCGAGCGGGTCGCGCCCGGCGCGGTGTGCGTCGTGGCCGGCCGGGTCGGGAAGACCCGGCTGATCGACAACCTAATCCTTTGAAACAGCGCCCTCCGCGAGGGATCGACATGCTGCGCACGATGTGCAAGTCCAAGATCCACCGGGCGACGGTGACCGGTGCGGATCTGAACTACGTGGGGTCGATCACGATCGACCCGGTCCTCATGGAGGCGGCGGACCTGCTGGAGTACGAGCAGGTGCAGGTCGTGGACATCAACAACGGGGCGCGCTTCGAGACCTACGTCATCCCCGGGATTCCCGGCGCGGGCGAGATCTGCCTGAACGGGGCCGCGGCGCGGCTCGTGCAGCCGGGCGACCGGGTCATCGTCATCTCCTACGCGCAGTACGACGAGGCCGAGATGAAGGGCTACCGCCCCGCCTTCGTCTTCGTGGACGAGGAGAACCGCATCGTGGGGAACTCCCTCCGGGCCTGCGCCCCCTGAGCGACGTGGACGGCGCCTGGACCGGGGTCGTCCTGGCGCGCTCGGAGCCGGCGGACGACCGCATGGTGTCCCGGCTCCCGACCTTCCTGCACCCGCTGGCCGGGCGTCCCCTGGCCTGGCACGCGGTGTCGGCGCTGGCGGGGCTCCGTCCGGCGCCCGCGCGCATCCTCCTGGTCTCCGACCGGGAGGTGAGCCTGGAGCCCTTCCTGGACACCTGGGAGGGGCTCCGCGTCTTCGACCGCCTGGGGGAGGAGCTCTGGGGGGTGGTGGGCGAGGCCGGCGCCCCGGGCGACCGCTACCTGGTGGTGGACGCCCGCGCCCCCCTGGCCGGGGCGGGGCTCCAGGCCCTGCTGGAGTCGCCCGCGTCGCTCTTCCTGGTGGACCGCGCGGGCCACCCCGCCGCCGCCTGCCTGTCCCGCGACGCCGCGGAGCGCCACCTGCGCCGCTGGCGCGGGCTCCGCGCCCTGCTCGACGAGCACGGCGACGCCCCGCGCCTGGCGCACGAAGAGAGCGCGCTGGTGGTCCGCGACCGCCGCGACCTCGCCCGCGCCTCGGAGCTCCTCCGCGACCGGCTGGTGGCGCGGCTGATGGACGGCGGCGTCACCTTCTACCTCCCGCACACGACCTGGGTGGACCTGGACGTCCGCATCGGCCAGGACAGCGTCGTCTACCCGGGGGTGGTGCTGGAGGGGCAGACCACCATCGGCGACGAGACGGTGGTGGGGCCCGGCTGCCGGATCGTGGACAGCTGGGTGGGGAGCGGGGTCGAGCTCAAGGGGTGGAACTACCTGTCGCACACCTCCATCCGCAACCGCGCCATCCTGGAGCCCTATGTCCGCCGCGGCTACGACTGAGCCGTCCCCCGTGGTGCGCGCCGCCGCCCGCGGCGAGCTCCCGCCGTGGGCGGAGGCTTCGCCGCGCCGCCGCGAGCACATCGCCCGCGTGTCGGCGCTGCTCGCGGAGTGGGCCAACGCGGCGGGGCTGGACCCGGCCGAACGCGACCGCTGGGTGGCGGCCGGGTGGCTGCACGACGCGCTCCGCGACGCCGACCCCGAGCGCCTGCGCGCCGGGGTGCCGGAGCGCTTCCGCCGGCTCCCGGGCGCCGTCCTGCACGGCCCCGCGGTCGCGGAGCGGCTGGCGGGGGAGGCGGACCCGGAGCTGCTGGACGCGGTCCGCTACCACACGCTGGGGTACGCCGGCTTCGGGCGGCTGGGGAAGGCGCTCTACCTGGCCGACTTCCTGGAGCCGGGGCGCGACTTCGAGCCGGAGTGGCGGGCCGGGCTGGCGGCGCGGATGCCCGCGGAGATGGACGAGGTGCTGGCGGAGGTGCTGGCCGCGCGCATCCGGCACCTGATCGACCGCCGAAAGCCGGTGAGCCCCGAGACGGCGGCGTTCTGGAACGCCGCGGTGGGGAGGGAGTAGGTGCGGCGGCTGCAGGCGGCGGCGCTCGCGGCGACCCTGCTGCTGGTGGTTGGGCTCGTGGCCTCCATGGTGCTGGGGCTCGGTTCGGGCGCCGGGTCGCCCCGGCCCTCGACGCCGGAGGAGGTGCCCGACGTCCCCGCGGCGGAGGCGCCGGCCGGGGAGCGGGTGCGGGTGGAGGTGCTGAACGCCTCGGGGGTGCCGGGGCTGGCACGCGCGGCCACGCGCGAGCTGCGCGAGCGCGGCTTCGACGTGGTCTACTTCGGCAACGCGCGCGGCTTCTCGCCGGAGAGCACGCTGGTGATCGACCGCGTGGGGCGGGAGGAGACGGCGCGCGCTGTGGCGGAGGCTTTGGAGGCGGAGCGGGTGCGGAGCCTGCCGGACTCCACGCTGCTGCTGGAGGTGACGGTGGTGGTGGGGAGGGACTGGCGGGGGGCGCCCGCGGAGCCCGACTCGGCCGCCGGGGCGGAGCCGTAGGGCACGCCGGCCGGACGCGTTGGGAAGCCCCTTCCCGGCACGCCGGGGAGGGGCTTCCCGCTTGCTGCCTACGACTCCTCGTCCTCCAGGCGGAGCACGCGGAGGGTCAGGTCCAGCTCGTCGGCGCTGCGGGACACCGCGGTGAGCACCGCGCGCCAGGATCGGCCCCGCGCATCGCGCAGGGAGCCGGTCGCGAGGGCCGCCGCTTCGCCCGCGACCGGCTCGGCCATGCTCCAGCCGGCCCGCCGCATCTCCCCGGTGTAGTGCGCCGCCAGGGCGGCCGCGCCGAGGGAGCCCTCCACCAGCGCCGCAGAGCTGCGCTCCGTGACCCGGCCCTCGCTGGAGCTGCTGCCGCTGCCGCGCGGGCGCACGGTCGCTCGCGCTGGGGGCCGGAGCTCGGGGAACGGGACGTCGTCGGCAGTCTCATGGGGCCGCGGAGTCCCCGCGGCCGTGCAGTAGGAGCTGCGCCGGTCCCGGTCCAGGGTGATGCGGAGGTAGCTCCCGCCCTCCTCGCGCGGGAAGGCAACGGCGCTCAGCGTCGCGCCCCCCTCGCCGCAGAATGTGGTCCCCCCGGACCGGCTCCCTGCCACGGAGGCGACGAAGCCGCCCTGGCTGACCGACCCCGGCTCAGGCCGGAAGCGCCAGCCGCGCGGGGC
>DATABU010000230.1:0-10911 GCA_036259415.1 Longimicrobiaceae bacterium | reverse complement strand
CGCGCTCCGCCCCTGCCCCACCAGCACGTGCCGCCCGCCCGAGTTGGCGAATGCGTCCACGTACGCTACCCGGAAGGGCGCCGGCTCCTCCTCGTCCCCCGCCGCGCGGACGCCGCGCAGCCCGCGCGCGACCGCCTCCGCCCACTCCGCCAGGTAGCGGTCGAGCAGCTCGTGCAGGGCGGGGGTGGAGGGGTGCGGGGTGACCGGGCTCAAGGACTCCTGCGGTGGACGGGGAGTACGCGCCCGAAGACTATCCCCGGGCGACACCCGGATCAAGCCCGAAAACGGGACGCTGCAGCGCGCCGGCGGGCGCTGTAGATTCCCGTTGCACGTCCCGTGCGGTACGGAGCGGGGACGGAGCCGGAGAACCAGACCGAGAGCCGGAGGACGAGATGCCCGAGACCCGGAGCAGCCGCAAGGCGACGGTGCGCTGCGCCTTCTGCGGCAAGCTGAACCGCGTGGACCTGGCGCGCGCCGCCGACCGCCCCAAGTGCGGGGAGTGCGGGCGGCCCATCCTGCTGGACCGCCCGCTGGCCGTGACCGACGCGGAGTTCGAGCGCGTGGTCCGCGACGCGGAGGTGCCGGTGCTGGTGGACTTCTACGCCGACTGGTGCGGCCCCTGCAAGACGATGGCGCCCGTCCTGGACCAGCTCGCCCGCGACCGCATGGGCGAGGTCCTGGTGGCGAAGCTGGACACCGACCGCAACCCCGACACCTCCATGCAGTTCGGCATCCGCTCCATCCCCACGCTGATCGCCTTCCGCGACGGCAGGGAGGTGGGGCGGGAGCTGGGCGCCGTGCCGCGGCAGCGGCTGGAGGCGCTGGTGGACGCCGCCCGGGCCGGCTGAGGCGTGGCGGCGGGGGAGGCGGGGACGCGCGTGGCGGGGACGGGGCGCTGGCTCCCCGCCCGCGTGCTGGGGAACGCGGAGATCGCCGGGGCGGCCGGGGTGACGGAAGACTGGATCCTGCGCCGCACCGGGATCCGCGAGCGGCGCGTGGCCGCGGAGGACGAGGGCGCCGCGGCGATGTCGGCCCGGGCGGCGCGGCCGGCGCTGGAGGCCGCCGGGATCGCGGCGGAGGAGCTGGGGGTGGTGGTGGTCGCCACCTCCACCCCGGACCACCTGACGCCGCCCACCGCCTGCGAGCTGCAGGCTGAGCTCGGGGCGTGGGGCGCCGGGTGCTTCGACGTGGAGGCGGGCTTCGCGGGGTGGATCTACGCGCTGGTGGTCGCGGACGCGCTGCTGCGGTGCGGCGCCGGGCGCTACGGCCTGGTGGTTGGAGTGGAGAAGCTCTCCACGGTCACCGACCGCGCCGACCCGTCCACCGGGCCGCTCTTCGGCGACGGCGCGGGGGCCGTGGTCCTGGCGGCGGGGGACGGGCCGCTGGCGGTGCGCGCGACGAGCTGGTGGGCGGACGGGCGGCTGGCGGACGCGCTGCTGCGCCCGGCGGGGGGCTCGCGGCGACCCTTCGACTCGCGCGTGCTGGAGGAGCGCGCGCACCTGCTGCGGATGGAGGGGACGCGCCTCTTCCGGGCCGCGGTGCGGACCATGGCGGCGCAGGCGGGCGCGGCGCTGGAGCGCGCCGGGGTCGCGCCCGCGGAGGTCGGGCTGGTGGTGCCGCACCAGGCGAACCTCCGCATCATCGAGGGGCTACGGAAGGAGATGCAGCTCCCCCGCGAGCGCGTCTTCGTCAACGTCGACCACTACGGCAACACCGGCGCGGCCACCATCCCCGTCGCGCTGGACGAGGCGCTGCGCGGGGGGAGCCTCCGCGCCGGCGCGCCGACGCTCCTGGTGTCGTTCGGCGCGGGCGCCACCGCGGGGGCGGCGGTGCTCGGGCCGCCCTGAGCTACATCAGCGCGTCCAGGTAGAGCGACACTCCCCACCCGGCGGGCTCGCGGAGGGCGCGGGCCAGGTCCAGCCGGACCAGCCCGTCCAGGAAGCTCGCGCCCACCCCGGCGGAGAGGAGCGGGGGGTCCAGCTCCCACGAGCCCCGCGGCCCCGCCCACCCCGCGTCCGAGAAGACCACGATCCGCGCTCCCGGCGCCGCCCGCCCCACCTCCGCCCGCGCGCGCCAGAACGCCTCCCCCGCCCGCTCCCCGAGGTGGTAGCCGCGCACCGTCCCCGGCCCGCCCAGGTACCAGTGGCTCTGCACCGGGACGTCGCCCGCCGAGGTGCCCGCCGCCGCCTCCGCCGACCCCACCAGCCCGCCCGGGAGCGGCACGCCGGCGAACACCGCGGCCGATGGGCGCGCGAAGGCGAAGGTGCCGGCGGATCCCTCCAGCGACAGGTCCATCCCCCCGCGCCACCCCGCCGGGTCCGAGCCCCGCGCCGCCCTCCAGGTGAGCGCCGCGCCCGCCTGGTCCGCCTCCGCCGCGGCGATGTTGCCACGGAAGCCCGCGTCGCCCCACAGGTCGCCGAGGCTCCAGTCGGTGCTCTTGTCGGCGGCGGTCTGCCGCTCGGCGAAGAGCCGCCAGCCCAGTCCCCGCCCGGCGACGGGGGAGCGCAGCAGCTCCGCGCCGAGGGTGCGGTAGTAGAAGCCCTCGTCGTCTCCCAGCAGCAGCGCGGAGAGCGAGTTCCCCAGCCCCAGCGCGCGCGGCGCCCCGTCCACGGCGTTCAGGCGCCGGTACGCCGCCAGCCGGTGCCGCGAGACGGGGCCGACGCGCGTGGCGCCCAGCACCACGTCGGGCTCCAGGTCCGCGGTCCCCAGCCGCAGCGTGGCGTCCGCGGTGGCGCGGCCCAGCTCCCAGTCGGCCCGGGCGCCGACGGAGAGCCCCTCCACCCGGTTGTAGCGCAGCAGGTCGGGCGCGCGACCGGCCCAGGTGAGGCGCGGGCCGCCGAGCTGCCAGGGCGCCGGGGACGCCTGCTTCGCCAGCGAGATCAGCTCGTCCATCTCCGCCCGGCTCACCAGCGCCTCGCCCTCCTCGAAGATGGAGGGCGGGAGGTGCGGGCTGGCGACCACCCGCTGCGTGTCGCGGGGCATCAGCGTCACCGTCTCCCGGCAGCGGCCGTTGGAGCACTCGCACTCCAGCCCCACCTCGAAGTCGGGGTGCGCGGCCGCCAGGGAGTCGCGCAGCACGCCGCCGCGCACGGAGGTGCTGGTGCACCGGCGGCCGGAGCCCGCGCCCGGGTCCGGCGAGGCCGGGGCGAGGGCGGTCGTCGGCGCGGGCGGCGTGCCGGGCGGGTCGCCCTCCACCTCGTACTCGCCGTACGTCTGCTCCATGCGCAGGGGGAAGCGCGCCAGCTTGCCCACCTGCGCCTCCCCCTCCATCGCCACCAGCCGCGGGAGCCAGAAGCGCTGGTGCCAGAGCCCGTACTCCACGGTGACGTAGCGGATGTCGGCCCGGATCGGCTTCATCACCCCGGGGATGTCCTGGAGGTCGTCGTCGTCCGGGTCCAGCCGCGGCCCGTCGGTCTCCAGGTCGAAGGGGCGGGCCAGGCGGAGCACCGCGCGCACCACGGCGTGCGAGCCGCTCTCCAGCCAGAGCGAGCCGCTCACCAGCGACGACTCGTTGCGGCGGGGGATCACCCGCAGCTCCACCAGCCGCAGCGGATCGACGCCGGGGATGCGGACGGTGACGGTGTCGCCGGAGCGGAAGCGGTAGTCCGCCTCGCTCCCCGGCGCCAGCGGGTGCCGCGCGAAGGCGTCCTCCCCGCCGAGGAAGCCGCCCAGCCCCAGGGTCAGCCGGTCCGCCGAGGGGTCGTGGACGGAGCTGCCGCAGTCCCCGTCGGGCTCCACGCTCCGCTCCACCAGCGGCACGACCTCCCGCCCGCCCAGCACCTCGCGGATGGTGGGCTCGCCGCGGCGCCAGTCCACCCGCACCGCCGACTCGCAGCGGAAGAACAGGCGGTCGCGCCGCAGCATGCGCAGCCCCAGCGAGATGCGCGACCGGGACACCGCCCGGTAGCGGCGCAGCGCGCTCTCCACCCCGGTCCGCCTCTCGCGGGCCAGGCGCACGGTCTCGCGCGCGCCGGCGTCCAGGTACGCATCGGCGCGGGGCGCGACCACGGTGTCGGCCGGGAGGGCGGGGTGAGCCGCGGCGAGCGCGGCGGCGAGGAGGAGGATCATGGTGCCTTGCGGGTCGGGACGGTGGGCGGGCTTCCGGAGCCCTCCTACGCGGGCGCGCGGACCGGGGTTTCAGCCGTTCTGACCCCCTCCCCCCGGCCCCCTCCCCGCAAGGGGGAGGGGGAGAACTGCCGGATCGCTTCGGCAGGGCACGACGCGCGGCCGCCAGAGGCCCCCTCCCCCGGCCCCTCCCCAGCAAGCGGGAGAGGGGAGAAAAGCCGGCCCCTTGCAGGCAGCCCGACCCGAGCGCCAGCGAGGAGCACGCCCACCCCCTGCCGTTCCCGGTCCTCAGATGGTCGCCGCGTCACACCCGTTCTCGCCTGCATCGGGCCGGAAGAGCGCGGTGCTCAGGTAGCGCGCCCCCGAGTCCGGCGCGATGGTCACCACCCGCCCGCCGGGGCCCACCTCCCGCGCCACCTGCATCGCCGCCCAGGCGATCGCCCCCGAGCTCATCCCCACGAACAGCCCCTCCATCCGGGCCAGGCAGCGCGCGACGGGGAAGGCGTCTTCCTCCCACGCCTTCATCATCCCGTCGATCACCGCGCGGTCCAGGTTGGGGGGGATGAACCCCGGGCCCATCCCCTGGAACTGGTGCTGCCCGCGCTCCTCGCCGTGCAGCACGGCGGAGCGCCCCGGCTCCACCGCCACCACGCGGATCGCCGGGTCCCGCTCCTTGAGGTAGCGCCCCACCCCGGAGAGGGTCCCGCCGGTGCCCGTGCCGTACACGAAGGCGTCGATGCGCCCCTCCATCCCCCGCCAGATCTCGGGCCCGGTGGTCTCGTAGTGGATGCGCGGGTTGGCGGGGTTGGAGAACTGGTTCGGGAGGAAGGCGCCCTGCCGGTCGCGGATGCGCTCCGCCTCCTCGATGGCCGCCAGCATCCGCCGCTCCGGGTCGGTGAGCACCAGCTCCGCGCCGTACGCGCGCAGCGTGGCCTTGCGCTCCTCGCTCATCTGCGCGGGGAGGCAGAGGATCAGCCGGTAGCCGCGCGCCGACGCCACCTGCGCCAGCCCGATCCCGGTGTTCCCGGAGGTGGGCTCCACGATGGTGCCGCCGGGCTCCAGCAGCCCGCGGCGCTCGGCGTCCAGGACCATGGCGAGGGCGGTGCGGTCCTTGATGGAGCCGCCGGGGTTCATCCCCTCCACCTTGACCCACACCTCGGCCATCCCGGGCTCCACCACCCGCTCCAGGCGGATCAGCGGCGTGTCGCCGATGAACGCGTCGATCACGGCGCCGCTCCCGCCGCGCCGGCGGGCTCCAGCTCCAGCTCCCACGCCAGGCGCGTGTCCTGCGCCAGGGAGTGCACCACGGAGCAGTACTTCTCGAAGGAGAGCTGGATGGCGCGCTCCACGTGCGACCGCTCCGAGTCGGCCGCCACGGTGAAGACCAGCTTCACGTCGGTCAGGCGTCGCGGCGGCTCCGGCGCGCGCGAGAACTCCGCCCGCACGCGCAGCGCGGCGGGCGGGGTGCGGCGCTTCTCCAGGATCTCCACCACGTCGATGGCGGAGCAGGCGGCGAGCGCCACCACCACGGCGTCCACCGGGCTGGGGCCGGCCTCGCGCTTCCCGTCCACCAGGTGCGTGGGCCCGCCCTCCGGGCCGCCGCGGTAGCGCATCCCACCCTCCCAGACCACCTCGACCGGGTACGGCGAAGGAACTCCCTCCGGCATCTCTCCCTCCCTTCGGATATGCGAATCGCCCCGCCGCGGCGGGGCGATCTCTCGGCGTCGCGGGCGGCCCGGCCCGGCTCAGTACGTCTGGTCCGGCCCGGGGCCCGTCGGGGGACCGCCCCGGCCGTTCCGCGGGTCCGGGTCGCGCGTCTTGGTCCGCGTGGTGGCGGACAGGATGCCGATCCCGATGAGCACCACCGTGCCCACCACGATCCACACCAGCGGCGCGCCCAGCAGGTACGCGGCGGCGGCCAGCCCGACGATCAGAATGATAAACCCGAGCAGGTACGTCTGGAAGGACGTCATGTTCACCTCCGGCGGAGTCGCTCTCCCCGGCGGGCCGGCTGCCCGCCCCGCCTCCGGTGCAATGCAGGAGCGGTGCCGGTGCGTCGGCCCCCCGCACGAGACCGTTGCGCGCCGGGCCTCTCCGGATTAATCTGT
Source organism: Longimicrobiaceae bacterium (assembly GCA_036259415.1). Taxonomy (GTDB): domain Bacteria; phylum Gemmatimonadota; class Gemmatimonadetes; order Longimicrobiales; family Longimicrobiaceae; genus JAFAYN01. The sequence goes on along the minus strand of DATABU010000230.1, from coordinate 4,738 downwards.
TCCCCGGAACTTTTCCGGGGAACGATTACGGGGAGGAGCGATGGCCAGGGACGATCTGCAGCTGCTGCAGGGGACGCTCGACGTGCTGGTGCTGAAGACCCTCTCCTGGGGGGCGCGGCACGGCTACGAGATCGCGCGCTGGATCCGGGACACCACGGACGCCGAGCTCCAGGTGGAGGACCGGGCGCTGTACGTGTCGCTGCACCGCATGGAGGAGCGGGGCTGGCTGGAGAGCTCGTGGGGGATGACGGAGAACAACCGCAAGGCCAAGTACTACCAGCTTACCCCCGAGGGGCGTGGGCAGCTCGCCGTCAAGACGGACACCTGGGCGCGCTACGCGTCCGCCGTCTTCAAGGTCCTTCAAACCGCCTGACCGGAGTCACCCCATGGCACGCATCCCGGGGATCCGCGCGTCGTTCCGGCTCCCCTCGTCGGAGGGACGCGTCCCGGACGAGGTGGAGGACGAGATCTCCTTCCACCTGGAGGAGCGCGCGCGGGAGCTCGTCGCGCGGGGGATGGAGCCCGCCGCGGCTCGGGCGGAGGCGCTGCGCGAGTTCGGCGACGTGCGCGAGGCGCGGGCCGAGCTGGAGGAGATCGGCCGGCGGCGGGTCCGCCAGGAGCGCCGGTCCGACTGGTGGGGCGACCTGGGGCTGGACGTGCGCTACGCCTGGCGCGCGCTCCGCCGCTCGCCCGGGTTCACGCTGGTGGCGGTCCTCACGCTGGCGCTGGGGATCGGCGCGACCACGGCCATCTACACGGTGGTGGACGGGGTCCTGCTCCGCCCCATGGGCGTGGCGGACCCGGACGGCCTGGTGGTGCTGCGCGAGCGCGAGCTGGAGAGCACGACCCCTCCCCCCCGCCAGGGCACGGTGTCGCCGGCCAACTTCTTCGACTGGGAGGCGCAGGCGGGGTCGTTCTCGTCCATGGCCTACTTCGTCCAGTGGCCGCTGAACCTGACGGGCGACGGCGAGCCGCAGGAGGCCCAGGTGCAGCTGGTGAGCGCCAGCCTGTTCCCCACCCTGGGAGTGCAGCCCCTGCTGGGCCGCGGCTTCCGGCCGGAGGAGGACGACCCGGAGGGCGAGGGCGTCAGCTTCGGAGACGTGGCGGTGCTCAGCCATGGCCTCTGGCAGAGCCGCTACGGCGGCGACCCGGAGATCGTCGGCCGGACCATCCACGTGGCCGACCAGCCGCTCACGGTGGTGGGGGTGATGGGGCCGAACGTGCGGGTGCTCGACAGCCGGCCCGACCTGTGGATCCCGCTCGGCATCGAGCGGGGGAACCGGACCACCATGGGCCGCTTCGTCACCGCCGTCGCGCGGCTGAAGCCGGGGGTCTCGCCGGAGCTGGCGGAGCGGGAGATGGCCGGGATCGCCCGGCGGCTGGAGCAGGCGTACCCCGAGAAGAACGCCGGCATGGGCATCGCCATGACGCCGCTGCGCGACGACGTGCTGGGAGAGGTGCGCCCGGCGCTCCTGGTGCTGCTCGGCGCGGTGGCGATGCTCCTGCTGATCGCCTGCACCAACGTCGCCAACCTGCTGCTGAGCCGGGCCAGCACGCGCCGGCAGGAGCTGGCGGTGCGCCTCTCGCTGGGCGCCACGCGGGGGCGCCTGGTGCGGCAGCTTCTCACGGAGAGCCTGGTGCTGTCGGCGATCGGGGGCGTCATCGGGGTGGCGGCGGCCGCGGTGGGGACGCGGGCGCTGGTGCGCGCCATCCCCGCGAGCGTGCAGCTCCCCCGGCTGGACGAGGTGTCGGTGGACGCGCGGGTCATGGCCTTCGCGCTCGGGGTCACCCTGCTCACGGGGCTCCTCTTCGGGCTGGCGCCCGCGCTGGTGGCCAGCCGCGGCGACCCGCAGGGCGCGCTCCGCGACGGCACCCGCGGCAACACCGGGGGGCGCGTGCCCATGCGCCTGCGCGGCGGGCTGGTGGTGGCGGAGGTCGCCCTGGCGCTCATGCTCCTGGTAGGCGCGGGGCTGCTGCTGCGGTCGTTCCAGAAGCTCCGGGCGGTGGACACCGGGGTGCGCCCGGAGGGGACGCTGGTGATGCGGATGTCGCTGGCCTCCGACGCCTATGGCACTGCGGACGCGCAGCGGGCGTTCGTGGCGCGGCTCCTCCAGTCGCTGGAGGGGCTGCCGGGGGTGCAGGCGGTGGGCACCGTCTCGCACCTGCCGCTCACGGAAGGGAAGACCGGCGACTCCGCCTGGCGGCCGGACCGCCCGGAGCCGGCGCCGGGGCAGGAGCCCGGGGCGGACTTCCGCTGGGTGGCGGGCGACTACTTCCGGGCCCAGGGGGTCCAGCTGGTGCGCGGGCGGAACTTCGACGAGCGCGACCACGCGGGATCGCCCCGGGCCTTCGTGGTCAACGAGGCGCTGGCGAGGCAGCAGTTCCCGGGGGAGGACCCCATCGGAAAGCGCCTCACCTACTCCTGGGGCGGCGAGCGCTACGAGGGGGAGATCGTGGGCGTGGTGGACGACGTCCGCGAGACCAGCGTGACGGCGGAGCCCGCCCCTGCCCTCTACCACGCCTTCTCGCAGTGGACGGACGGCTCGCTGAACGTGGTCGTCCGCACCGCGGGCGACCCCCTGGCGGTGGCCGGGCCCGCGCGCGAGGCCGTGCGCGCGCTCGACCCCAACCTCCCCGTGGCGAGCATGCGCACCATGGAGTCGGTGATGGCCGACGCCACGGCGCGCTCGCGCCTGAGCAGCTACCTGCTGGGGGGCTTCGCCGCGCTGGCGCTCCTCCTGGCCGCCATCGGGCTGTACGGGATCATCTCCTACGGCGTGGCGCAGCGCCGCGGCGAGATCGGGGTGCGGGTGGCGCTGGGGGCCGACCGCCGCAACATCCTGCGGCTGATCGTGGGGCAGGGGCTGACGCTCACGGCGGCCGGGCTGGCGTTGGGGCTGGTGGGCGCGTTCGTGCTCACCCGGCTGCTGCACTCGCTCCTCTTCGGGGTGACCGCCACCGACCCGCTCACCTACCTGGCCGTGCCGCTGGTGCTGGGGACGGTGGCGCTGCTGGCCACCTACTTCCCCGCCGACCGCGCCTCGCGGGTGGACCCGGCCACCGCGCTCCGGGGGCAGTAGCCGGGAACTGCTGATTCGGGCGTGCCCGTCGCCGGCGCTCGGGTCGGGCGGCCGTTCCGTCCACCAGCCGGGGAGGGCCGCTCTGACTCGGATCAGAGCCGGTCCACGTGCCGGGCCGCCGCCCCCTCCAGCCAGGCGTGCAGCCTCCCGTTGCTGGCGAGCACGCGGCCGGACTCCACCGGGCCGCGCTCGTCCCCGGGCCACCCCCCCACCCTGCCCCCCGCCTCCGCCACCAGCAGCGCCCCCGCGGCCACGTCCCACGGCGCCAGGCCGATCTCGTAGTAGGCGTCCAGCCTCCCCGCGGCCACGTAGGCCAGGTCCATCGCGGCGCTCCCGGCCCGCCGCACGTCGCGGGTCTCCGCCATCACGTCCGCCACCAGCCGGAAGTACGGCTCCAGCTTCCCCTTGCCACCCTTGAAGGGGAAGCCGGTGGCGAGCAGGGCGCGGACGGGCTCGGCGGTGTCGCTGACGCGGATGGGGCGCTCGTTCAGGAAGGCGCCGCCCCCGCGCACGGCGTGGAACACCTCCCCCAGCAGCGGTGCGTGGATCACCCCCACGGCCAGCCCCGCGTCGTCCGCGAAGGCGACGCTCACGCAGGTGAAGGGGTGCCCGTGCACGAAGTTGGTGGTCCCGTCGATGGGGTCCACGATCCACCGCCGGCCGCGGGTCAGCGGCCCGGCGGCGGTCTCCTCGGCCACGACGCCGTCGTCCGGGTAGTGCGCGCGGATGCGGGCGATCACCGCGCGCTCCGCCGCCTCGTCCACCGCGGTGACCAGGTCCGCGCGCTCCTTCTCGCGGACCTCGGCCGCGCCCTCCCGCGCGACGATCAGGGCGGCCGCCTCGGCGGCGGCGCGGCGGGCGACCTGGAGCTCGGCGGCGTGGGTCAGGGCGTGGTCGGGCATCGGGTACGGGTGTTCGCGGGTGCGGGTCGGGCGGGCGGGCGGAGGTCGCTGGGGCGCTGGCCGTACCGCTTGCGGAAGGCGTGCGTCAGGTGGGCGGGGTCGCTGTACCCCACCCGCCGGGCGATCTCGGCCACCGTCCACTCGGTGTCGAGCAGGTGGGCGCGGGCCAGCTCCAGCCGGTGCTCCAGGAGGTAGGCGTAGGGGCTGGTGCCGAAGAGGGCCTTGAAGCCGCGCTTCAGCTTGAACTCGTTGGTCAGGGCGTGGCGCGCCAGCTCCGCCAGCGAGGGCGGGTCGGCGAGGCGGGCCAGGAGCAGCTCCCGTGCGGCGTGGATCCCGTCCACGTCCGACCGCGACAGCCGCAGCCCGCCCGGCCGGGGCGGCTGCCGGAGGCCGGCGAGCTGCATCCCCAGCAGCTCCAGGATCTGCGCCTCCAGGAACAGCGACCCCGCGGAGTGCTCGCCGCCGTGCCGGCGGATCCGCTGGACGACGCCCCACATCTGCGGCGTCATGCGCGGGTGCTCGCGGCCCAGCAGGCAGACCGCGTCCCGCTGCATCCCCTCCAGGAAGCCCTCCAGCAGGTGCGGGTGCCGCGCGGCGAGCCCGGCGAAGTAGGCGTGGGAGAGCATGACCTCGAAGACCTCCCCCCGGCTCTCCTGCTTCAGCTCGAATGTGCCCCCGGCCGGTGGGACCACCACCAGGTTGGTCTCCCCTGCGGCCAGGTGGAAGTCGGCGCCGCGGGACTGAGCCGCGTGCGCC
>DATABU010000229.1:0-2182 GCA_036259415.1 Longimicrobiaceae bacterium | reverse complement strand
GGCCCCGCAGCCCGGCGAGCGCATCGCGGACCTCGGCGTCCGCGGGGTCGGCGGCGGCGGCGCGCTCCAGGTGGCGCAGCGCGCTGGCCCGCTCGCCGCGCTCGGCACAGAGCAGTCCGATCTCGCGGCGGGCGCCGGCGTGCTCGGGGTCCAGGCTCAGCGCCATGTCCCACTCGTCGAACGCCTTGACCGACTCGCCGCCCTCGCGGTACAGGAGCCCCAGGAGGTAGTGCGCCTCCACGTGGGTGGGGTGCCGCTCCAGCCCGCGCAGGCAGAGCCGGAGCGCGGCGTCGCGCCGCCCCGCCTGGCGGTACGCCTCGGCGAGGGGGAGGAAGGCGAGCGTGGCGGGGTCGCGGGCGACCTCCTCGCTCCAGGCGCGGATCTGCGCGGGGGTGGCGCTCATTCGCCTTCCTCCTCCAGCACGGCGGCAAGTGCGGCGGCGGCGGAGCGGGCGCGCTCGGCGACGGCGCGGCGCGCGGGGTCGGCCTCCGGGAGCCGGAGGTAGGTGCCCCACGCCTCCCGCGCCCGCTCCAGGTTGCCGGTCCGCGCCGCGGCGAAGCCCAGGTGGTAGTGCGCGGCGGCCAGGAGCGGGTCCAGCGAGATCACCCGCTCCAGCGCCAGCTCCGCGTCCGGCCAGCGCCCCGTCGCCGCGTGGGCCCGCGCCAGCAGCGCCTGCACCTCGGGGCGGTCGGGGTAGGCGCGCGCCAGCTCGCCCAGGACGCGCAGCGCGCGCGAAGGGCTCCCCTCGCGGAGCGCGGCGTGCCCCGCGGCCAGCCCCTCGAAGAGGGTGGCGTCGCCGGGCTCGGGGGCGGCGGCCACGGCCGCCGGCTCGTCGGCCACGTCCACCACGCCGGTGGAGACCAGGCCGTACACGATCTTGGCGACGTCGAAGTCGCTCCGCCCCAGCTCCGAGGCGATCTCCTTGAGCGGGCGCACCCCGTCGATCTCCGCCAGCACCTCCCACTCGCGCGGGTGCAGGTCGAGCACCCCGTCGTCGGCGCCCTCGCCGGTGAGCGCGGGGACCACCCCCATGTGCGGGATCTTGGCCTCCAGCGTGCTCCACTCGTCGATGCGGCGCGCCGCCTCCATCAGCAGCGACTCGGTGGGCACGCGCACGGGTACGCCCACGTCCGCGGGGGGCGGGGCCTCCTCGAAGCGGAAGTAGCCGTCCTTCCACTGGATCAGGTCGAAGACGATCTCCTCGATCTGGAAGCGGAGCTGGCGCCGCACGTCGGTCTCGGTCACGGCGCCGATGTCCACCAGGATCGCGCCGATGCGGCGGCCGGGAGTCTGCCGCTGGAGCTGCACGGCGCGGCCGACCTGCGCCTCGGTGACCTTGCCGGCCATGAGGAGGAGCCGGTCGATGCGGCCGGTGCTCCCCGCCAGCTCGGCGTCCACCACCGCCCCGCGCTCGAAGCGGATGGTGGCCCTGCGGCCCCCCGCGTCGCCGGTGACGGTGAGCAGCCCGGTCTTCCGCGACAGGTCCAGGAGCTGGAATACGTCGCTGAGCGCCAGCTCGCGGATCGGTCCCTCGATCGCCATCGCCCGTCAGGCCGGCTGGAGGGCGGCGTCGCCCGTGCGGAAGATGCGCGCGAACTCCATGGCCGTCGCCACGTTCTCGCGGGCGCGCCCGGCCAGCTCCCCATCCGGGTCGGCCTCGATGGCGTCGCGCCAGTGGCCGATGGCGTCGCGGAAGCGCCGCTCCTCCCCCGCGACCACGCCCAGGTAGAAGGACGCGGCGGCGTGGCCCGGGTCGAAGCGCAGTACCCGCCGGAACGCCTGCCGTGCGTCGTCGCGCCGCCCCTCGTCCAGCAGCACCCGGCCGAGCAGGATCAGCGCTTCGAAGTGGTACGGGTCGCCCGCCAGCATCTCCACCAGCTCCAGCACGGCCTGGCGGGTCCGCCCCGCCCGCCACTCCGCCTGCGCCAGGAGGAGCACGGCGTCCGGGTAGGTGGGGAGGAGCTCCAGCGCCGCCCGCGCCTCGTCCGCGGCATCCGCGGGGCGCCCCGTGTCCAGCAGCAGCCGGCCCAGCTCCAGCCGCGCGCCCACGAACTCCGGGTCCAGGCGGACCGCCTCGCGCAGCGCCGCCTCCGCCTCCTCGCGGCGGCCGGCCAGCGCCTCCGCGCGCCCCAGGCTGCGCAGCGCGGCGGGGTCCGCGGGGTCCAGCGCGCGCACCCGGGCG
>DATABU010000228.1:0-3309 GCA_036259415.1 Longimicrobiaceae bacterium | reverse complement strand
CCGAAGTAGGCCAGCAGGAAGTTCGTCTGGCAGCCGTCGTGCTCCACCAGCTCCACCACCTGCCCCACCCGCGCCACCTCCGCCGCCTCCCGGCGGGCGAAGCGCTCCACCAGCTCGTCCGCCAGGGCCTCCGCGTCCGCGTCGTCCACCAGGCGCGCGTAGCGCTGCCGGGCGTCGGTGACCTGCACCTCCGCCAGCCCCTCGGACTGGAGGTAGTCCACCATGCGGACGATGCGGTCGCGCGCCTCCCCGAGCGCCGCGGCGGCCGCGGCCGGGTCCAGCGTGTACCAGTCGCGGCCCTTCTTCGCCGCCCCGAACACCCCCTCCACGAAGCGCGCCCGGTCCTCCGGGAATCGCGCGGTGATCTCCGGCAGCGGCTTCCCCGGCCGCACCTTGTAGCCGGCGTAGAAGGGCGTCCCCTGGCGCAGCACGCCCATCAGCTCCAGGTAGGTGAGCGCGGTGCGCAGCACCAGCTGCCGGACGTCGTGCGCCGCCGAGAGCGCGTACAGGCTCACGTCGAACTCCCGCGGCCCGCCCAGGACCTCCCGCAACAGCCCCAGCAGCGCCTCGCGCGTGGGCGTGTCGCCGTAGGTGAAGTTCTCCAGGGTGGACACGTCCTCCAGGCTCCCCATCAGCTCCACGATGGAGGGGAGCCCGTCTCGCCCGGCGCGGCCGACCTCCTGCGAGTAGCTCTCCAGCCCCTTGGGGAGGTTGTAGTGGTAGACGTAGCGCACGTCCGGCTTGTCGATCCCCATCCCGAAGGCGATGGTCGCCACCACCGTGGCCCGGTCGGACGCCTTCCACCACTCCTGCACCTCCGCGCGCACCTCGTCGTCCATCCCCGCGTGGTAGGGGCGCGCCGGGAGCCCCGCGTCGGCCAGCGACTGCGCCACCCGCTCGGCGGTGCGCTGCAGGGTGACGTAGACGATCCCGGAACCCGGCGGGCGGCTGCGGATGCGCTCCAGCAGCGCCGCGTCGCGGCCCCGGGCCGCCGTGGGCGAGGTGCGCAGGAAGAGGTTGGGGCGGTGAAAGCCGGTGACCACGGCGTTCTCGCGGGGGATGCGGAACGAGGCGCAGACGTCCTCCACCACCGGCGGCGTGGCCGTGGCGGTGAGCGCCAGCACCCGCTCCGCGCCCAGCGCGCGCGCCGTCTCGGCCAGCTTCAGGTAGTCGGGACGGAAGTTGTGACCCCACTCGGAGATGCAGTGCGCCTCGTCCACCGCGAAGAGGGCGATGCGCGCGCGGCGGAGCTGGTCCAGGAAGCGCTCGTTGTTGAAGCGCTCGGGGGCCACGTAGAGGAGCCGCAGCTCCCCCGAGCGGAGGCGGCGCTCCACGGCGCGCGCTTCGTCGCCGGTGAGCGACGAGTCCAGGCGCGCCGCGTCGATCCCACGGCCGCGCAGGAAGTCGATCTGGTCCTTCATCAGCGCGATCAGCGGCGACACCACCACCGTCACCCCCTCCAGCAGCAGCGCCGGGAGCTGGTAGCAGAGCGACTTCCCGCCGCCGGTGGGGAAGACGGCGAGCGCGCCGCCGCTCTCCAGCAGGGCGTCGATCACCCGGCGCTGCCCCGGGCGGAAGCGCTCCAGCCCGAAGCGCTCGCGGAGGACGGTGTCGATGCCGGGGGTGCGGACGGAGGCCATGCGTCTGCCGGGCTGCGGGTCGGAGGCGTAGGGGAGCGCGCCGAAGGTAACATCCCCGGCCCCGGCCTGCGACCCGTCACCGTCAAATCGTTGTACACCCCTCCTCCATCTCGCCGCAAGCCACTCCACGGCAAAGACTTGCGTGGCGCTCCGCCCGCGGCGGGTGTCCGCGCTTTCGACAGCGGCCCCGGAGCGCCGTCCCGGGCCCATCTCCGCAAGCGTTTGCGGGGCAGCGCCTTGCGTGCGCGGCTGCTGTGGGCCCGCTTCTCGCCCATGGAGGGACCGTTCGACGCAGCCGGACGGACGGTCCGGCACCCCTGCATCCTTCCACGCGAGGTTCACGATGAAGTTCCCGAAGTACGCCGCCGCAGCCGCCCTCCTCGTCCCCGCCTTCGCGACCACGGCCGCCGCACAGACCGCCACCCAGACCGTGAGCTACGAGGTTCAGGCCATCAACCAGCTCTCGGTGAGCGGGTCGCCCTCGCTCGTCATCAGCAGCGCCCCGGCCGGGAGCGCCCCGACGAGCGCCACCGCGAGCGGGAGCTACGCCGTCACCACCAACCAGACCGGCAAGAAGATCACGGCCGAGCTCGACAACGACCTGCCGAGCGGTGTGACCCTGAGCGTCACGCTCGCCGCCCCCACGGGCGCGATCAGCGTGGACGGGGTGAGCCTGTCCACCACGCCCGCGAGCGTGGTCACCGGGATCGGGACGGTGAACGAGTCCGGGCTCTCGGTGAGCTACGAGCTCGCCGCCACCGTGGCGGCGGGCGTCGTCCCGGCGAGCAGCCGCACCGTCCTCTTCACCATCACCGACGGGGTCTGATCCGCCGCCGCGGGCGACCGCCCCCGCGCGGCCGCCCGCATCGGCCAACCCTCCCGAGAAGCAAGCCTCCCCATGCGCACCGCCCTCGCGACCCTCCTCGCCGCCACCCTCGCCACTCTCGCCGCGCCGGCCGCGGCCCAGATCTCCGTGGTCAGCGCCACGGTGAACGAGCGCCAGGCCCGCCCCGGCGAGACCTACGCCGGGACCATCCTCATCCGGAACTCCGGGCCGGAGCCGCACGAAGCGAAGCTGTACCAGACCGACTACCGCTTCTTCGCGGACGGCCGCACCCTCTTCGAGACGGCGGGGAGCCGGCCGCGCTCCAACGCCGGGTGGATCACCCTCTCCCCGTCGCGCGTGGTGGTCCCCCCCGGGGGCGAGGCGACGGTGCGGTACACCGTCGCCGTCCCCGCCACGGGCGAGGCGTCCGGGAGCTACTGGAGCACGGTGATGGTGGAGGGTGTCGGCCGCGACTCCCCGGAGGCGTCCGGTGGTCGTCCCGCGCGCGTCCAGGTCGGGCTCCGCACCACCGTGCGGTACGCGGTGCAGGTCGCCACGCACCTGGCCGGCGGGACGACGATGGTGGACTTCGCGGGGGTCGCGGTCGCCTCCCCGCCGGAAGGCGGGCGGGCGCTGGAGCTGGACGTCCTCAACCCCGGGGAGCGCGCCTACCGGCTCGACCTCTCGGTGGAGCTCTTCGACGCGCTGGGGGCACCGGCCGGGAAGCTGTCCTCCCGCCGGGGCCTCCTCTACCCCGGGAGCTCCCTCCGGCAGAGCTTCGGCCTCCCCGCGCTCCCCCCGGGGAGCTACCGGGCGCTGGTGATCGCCGACACCGGGGGGGAC
>DATABU010000227.1:0-13944 GCA_036259415.1 Longimicrobiaceae bacterium | reverse complement strand
CACGCTGACCGCCACGGCGGGCGCGCTCTCGACCACCTTCTCGGCCACCGGGACGGCGGGCGCCGCGGCGAACATCGCCAAGAGCGCCGGCGATGGGCTGTCCGCCGCCGCGGGGACGGCGACCGGCACCGCGCCGTCGGTGACCATCACGGACCAGTACGGCAACCCGGTCGCGGGGGTGAGCGTCACCTTCGCGGCCTCGGGCGACGGGAGCGTTACCGGCAGCCCCGCGACGACCAACGCCAGCGGGGTGGCGACGCTCGGCAGCTGGACGCTCGCCACCACGGTGGGGCCGAACACGCTGACGGCTACGGCGGGCGCGCTCTCGACCACCTTCTCGGCCACCGGCACGGCAGGCGCGCCGGTGGGGGCGAACTCCACGCTGGGGACCAGCGCGGCCTCGCTCCCCGCGGACGGCACGAGCACGGCGACGCTGACCGTCCAGCTCAAGGACCAGTTCGGCAACGACCTCACGGCGGGCGGCGCCACGGTCGCCCTGAGCACGACGGCCGGCAGCGTCTCCGCCGTGACGGACAACGGCAACGGCACCTACACCGCCACGCTCACCGCCGGCAACGCGGTCGCGACCGCCACGGTCAGCGGCACGGTGAACGGCTCCGCGCTGGGGAACACCGTCACGGTGGAGTTCACCGCGGGTCCGCCGGCCAACCTGGTGAAGCACGCCGGCGACGCTCAGAGCGCCGCCGTGAACACCGCCGTCTCGACGGCGCCCGCCGTGCGGGTGACCGACGCGAACGGCATCCCGGTCCCGAACGTGACCGTCACCTTCGCGGTGGCGGCCGGCGGCGGGAGCATCACGGGGCCCACGCAGACCACCGGCTCGGACGGGATCGCGACGGTGGGGAGCTGGACGCTCGGCACGACGGCCGGGGCCGGCTCCGACCAGCTGCAGGCTTCCGTGGCGGGGCTGGGCTCGGTGACCTTCACCGCGAACGCCACTGCCGGCGCCGCGACGCAGCTCGCCGTCGCCACGCAGCCGTCGGACACGGTGCAGAGCGGGATCGCGTTCCCGCAGCAGCCGACGGTGCAGCTCCGCGACCAGTACGGCAACGCGGTGACCCAGGCAGGCGTGGCCGTAACGGCGGACATCGCCTCCGGCGGAGGCGCGCTCGGCGGCAACGCCACGGTCAGCACCAACGGGAGCGGCCAGGCGGTCTTCACGGACCTCGCCATCACCGGGACCGTCGGCGACCGCACCCTGGGCTTCTCCTCCGGCGGGCTGACCGGCGCGACCTCGAACCCGGTCAGCGTGGTCGCAGGCACCCCGACGCAGCTCATCATCGCCACACAGCCCTCGACCACCGCGCAGAGCGGGACCCCATTCCCGCAGCAGCCGGTCGTGCAACTCCGGGACGCGGCGGGGAACCCGGTCGCCCAGGCGGGCGTCACGGTCACGGCAGCCATCGCCTCCGGCGGCGGCACCCTGGGCGGCACGCCCACGGCGACGACCGACGCCAGCGGCGCGGCCACCTTCACCAACCTTTCCATCAGCGGGACCGCCGGCGACCGGACGCTGTCCTTCTCCGCCACGGGACTGACCGGCGCGACCTCCGGCACCGTCACCCTGGAGGCGGGGCCGCCGGCCCAGCTGGCCGTCGCCACCCAGCCGTCCTCCTCGGCGCAGGCCGGGATCGCCTTCGCGCAGCAGCCTGCGGTCCAGCTCCAGGACGTGGCGGGGAACCCGGTGGGCCAGTCGGGCGTCACGGTGACGGCAGAGGTCCTGGCGGGCAGCGGGTCGCTCGGCGGGACCCTGACGGCCACGACGGACGCCTCCGGCGTGGCGACCTTCACGAACCTCTTCATCGGGGGCACGGCCGGGGGGTATACCCTGCGCTTCACCGCGCCCCTGCTCACGCCCGTCAACTCCCACGCGATGGCGCTGTCCGCGGGCACGCCGGCCGCGCTGGCCTTCGCGGTGCAGCCGAGCACGACGGTCGCCAGCGCCCCCATCACGCCCGCGGTCCAGGTCTCGGTGGTGGACGCGTACGGGAACGTGGTTCCGAACGCGACCGACGACGTGACGGTGGCGATCGGCACCAACCCCTCCGGGGGGACGCTGAGCGGCACGACCACGGTGGCGGCGACGGGCGGCGTGGCGACCTTCTCCAACCTGAGCGTCAACCTGGTCGGAACAGGCTACGACCTGACAGCGAGCTCCGGTTCGCTGACCGGCGCCACCAGCGGCCCCTTCAACGTCACGCACGGCCCGCTGGACCACTTCCTCGTGGAGGCGGCCGGCGGCGGGCCCATCGGCAGCCAGCTGGCGGGGACGCCGTTCAACGTCCGGGTCACGGCGCAGGACGCGTACAACAACACCGTGACCAGCTTCACGGGCACGGTGGGCTTCACCAGCACGCCCTCCGGCGGGATCTCCGCCGGCGCCACCTCCGGCGCGTTCACCGCGGGCGTGCTGAGCTCGCACGGCGTCACCTTCGGCACGCCGGGTTCGTTCACGCTGACCGCCACCCGCACCGCGGGGACGGAGAGCGGGACGAGCAACTCGTTCGACGTGCAGGCCCCGCCGACGGCGGTGAACGAGGGCCCGGCCGCGAACAGCTCGCCGGGGCAGCCGTACCACGCCTTCTACAACACGAGCGGAAGCCCGCAGACGTTCAGCCTGTCGGCGCCCGGGGTGCTGTCGAACGACAACCTGGGCTTCCCCACGGCGACCATCACCTCCTTCGGGGCGGACAGCCTGGGCGGGAGCGTGACCACATACGCCGCGGGGAGCACCGTCTCCCCGCTGCCGGGTACCGGGCGCACCACCGGCTCGCTCCGGGTGGACGCGGACGGGACCGCCACCTTCACCCCGCCGGACGGCTTCACCGGGAACTACGTCTTCCGCTACCGGCTGACGAACGCCCGCGGCACCTCCGACGCGCGGGTCACGATCGCGGTGGGCGCGCGGCCGGCGGCGGTCAACGACACGTACTCGCCGGAGCTGGTGGGGAACGTGCCGATCAACACGGCCACCTCCACCCAGTTCCGGGTGACGGCCAACGACCAGGGCGACGCGAAGACGCTCGCCATCACCGGGCAGACCGGCGGGACGGCGACGCTCAACCCGGACAGCACCTTCACCTTCCGTCCCACCCCGGGCTACGAGGGGGCGGCGAGCTTCACCTACACGGTCACCAACGGCTTCGGCACGAGCGCCGCGGCGACGGTCTCTATGACCGTGGGGACCCCCATCTGGTTCATCAACGCCGGGGCCGGGGCGGGCGGGGACGGGCGCTACGACGCCCCGTTCAACAGCCTGGCCAGCCTGGCGGCGATCAACAACGGCTCCGGGAACAACCCGGCCGCGAGCGACCGGATCTTCCTCTACACCGGCACCTACACGGGCCCGCTGACGCTGCTGTCCGGTCAGCGGCTGATCGGGCAGGGGGCCACGGCGTCGCTCAGCTCCATCGCGGGCGTGACCTGGCCGGCGGACGCCGGGTCTGAGCCGGCCATGAACGGCACGGCGCCGACTCTGACCGCCAGCAACGCCACGGCGCTGACGCTGGCGAACGTCGGGAGCGCGAGCACGGCGAACAATACGCTGCGCGGCTTCAACATCGGCAACGTGGGCGCGACGGGTACGGCGCTGGCCGGGACCAGCTTCGGGACGCTGGACGTCTCCGAGGTGGGGATCAACACGAACGGGCGGGCGCTGAACCTGGCCACGGGGACGCTGGGCGGGAGCTTCCCCGTGCTGCGCTCCACCGGCGGAACCAACAACGTGCTGCTGTCCAGCGTGGGCACGGGGGGCACGAACCGCGCGCTGGGCACGGCGGCGGACGCGCTCTCCGGCGCGACCGACGACGCGCTGAAGATCGACGGCGGGAACGGCTCCTTCACCTACGCCGGGACGATCACCAACACGGCCACGCTGGCAGTGAACGTCATCAACAAGAACGGCGGCACGGTGACGCTCTCCGGGAGCATCAACCCGGCCGCGGCCGGGCGGGGGATCTCGCTGGGCAACAACAGCAACACCACGTTGAGCTTCACCGGCGCGGCCCAGAAGATCAGCATGGGGACGGGCGCCGGGGTCAGCCTCTCCGGGAACAACGGCTCCACGATCAGCTTCACCGGTGGCGCGCTGGAGGTCGCGACCACCACCGGGAACGGGGTCACCGTGAACAGCGGCGTGGCTCCCTCCGGCGGCACGCTGATCGTCACCGGCGCCAACAACACCATCACCTCGGCGGGCGGGGTCGCGCTGAACGTGGCGAACACCACCATCGGGGCGGGGGGGCTGAACTTCCGCAGCATCTCGGCCAACGGCGGCAGCAACGGGATCGTGCTGAACAACACCGGGAGCACGGCCGGGCTGACGGTCACCGGCACGGGCTCGGCGGGGTCAGGCGGGACCATCCAGAACATGAACGGCAACGGCGTCCACCTGGTCGGCACCCGCAACACCACGCTGCAGTACATGATCATCACCGCCAACGCCGCCAACGGGGTGTTCGGCGACGAACTGACGAACTTCACCCTGCTGGATGGCAGCGTAACCAACAACGACGCCAACCACCCCACGGGGACCAACGAGTCCGGGCTGTTCTTCAACCGCCTCTACGGAACGAACACCGTCCGTGGGAGCACCATCAGCGGCACGAACGGCGACCACGTCCGCTGGGAGACGGCTACGGGCGCGCAGGGCACGCTGCGGGTGGTGAAGAGCACGCTGGGTCCGAACCCGGTGGGGACGGGCGCGAACGGCTTCGCGATCGTGGCCACCGGCGACGCCTCGATCACCGCGGTGATGGACAGCTCGACGGTGAGCGGGAACCAGACCTCCGGATTCCTGACCAGCTTCGCGAACACGGCCACCTACAACGTGACCGTGCGGCAAACGCAGTTCACCGGCAACAACATCGGGATCGACCACGGTATCGGCGGCGGGAACGGGACGTTCACGTTCACGAACAACACGCTCCTGAACCACCGCAGCAACGCCATCAACATCATCTCGGACGCGACCTCCACCGGGACGACAAAGGCCAACGGGACGGTGTCGAACAACGTGGTGGGCGACGGCACCGGACAGACGGGGTCCGACACCGGCAATGGGATCGGGATCGATATCCGCGGCGGCGCGAGCGTCGCGATGACGGTTCAGTCCAACCTGGTGCGCAACACGGAGCTGCGACCCATCCTCATGACGACGCGGCTCGGGAACGGGCGGGCGGACTTCACCGTCCTCGGCAACACGGCGGGGCCCTCGGTGGACCCGTTCGGAGGGTCGTACGAGGGGATCTACGTCGTCTCGGACGACAGCAGGACGGTGTGCCTCAACATGTCCGGGAATACGGCGACCGGTCTGAACCAGTCCGCCTACCGTGTTCGGCAGACCACCTCTGCCACCTTCCAGCTCCAGGGCTTCAGCGGTGACGGCACCAGTTCCGCCGCCGTGAGCGGCTTTATCGCCGGCCAGAACACCGGTACGGCGGCCGTGCAGACCTCCGGGACGGGGACAAGGGTCGCCTACACCGGCGGTACCTGCAGCACAGGGGCGTTCTAGCCTGGAGGTCCGGCAGCGCAGGTCGAGGGAAGGGCGGGTTCCACGCCCCGGGTCCGCCCTTCCCGATCGTCGCCGGCCCTGTGAAGCGCTCGCGCTCCCGGGGTGCAGATACGACGAAGCCGCCCGGCGCGAATGGCCGAGCGGCTCCGTGCTTCCGCGTGCGGCCCGAGGTCAGGTGAACACGGCTTCGTACTGCATCCCCTCCCGGTTCGGCCCGACAGGGACCAGGAAGAGCTCGAAGGCGCCGAGCGCCTCGTTCTCCATCCGGTAGATGCGCTGCTCCAGCATCGGCTGCAGCGGGCCCACGAAGGTGAGCGTGAACGGGACCCGGTGCCCCTCGGACCCGCTCCCCCAGGTGCGGGCGCTCGCCAGGCGGGTCTCCACGGAGCTCCCGTCGTCCTGGCGGACGAGGAACGGTTCGCCCTCGCGGCCGGCGAAGTTCTCGTGGGTGAAGATCTCCAGCATCTCGGTCTCCGGTGAGGGGGCAGGGTGCGCGGCGGGCCAGGGGAGAAAGTCGCGGGCTCCGCTTCCCGGCGCAACTCCGACGGCCGGGGCTCCGCCGGAGAACGCTTGACATTCCGCGGATCCGCCCCGCATCTTGCCGCCCACTCACCCACACGCTCCGGTTCTGGGACACGCTTCCCGCGCGCCCCCTCCTCCCGGTTCCGTCCGGCCCCAGCCCCTTTCGACACACATGCGTCCGATTCTCAGGCTCGCCGCCTTCCACGCGGCGCTGCTCGCGTTCTGCCTCGTCGTGCCGCGCCCCGCGGCAGCGCAGTCCGGCGCCATCGGCGTCCGGGGCGACGTCAACCGCGACGGGGCCGTCACCGCCGGCGACGCGCTGGCGGTGCTCTCGGAGGTCGTGGGCAAGACTCTCCCGGCCGGCTACACGGTCGCCTCCGACGGCGACGCGGACGGCAACGGGCAGGTCACGGCGCTCGACGCGCTGGTCATCCTCAGCCACGTCGTGGGCAAGGACGTCCCGCACTACCTGGTCGGGCGCCGCCTGCTCTCGAAGCGGGTCGGCGCCGGCGGGGGCGCGGTGGTCTCCCGGGGCGACTCCATCCGCCTGGAGGTGCCGGAGGGAGCGCTGTCCGAGGCCGTGGTGCTGATGGTGGAGCCGGCGCCCGCGCTGGCCGAGGCGCCCGGGGTGGTGCCGGGCAGCGCGCTGGAGCTGGGGCCGGACGGGCAGGGCTTCGCCCGGCCGGTGCGGCTGACGCTGCGGATCGACCCGGGCGCGCTGCCGCAGGGGACGGGGCTGGAGGAGATGCGGATCCACCGGCGCGTGGGCGATGGGTGGGAAGAGGTGCCCGGCGGAGTGGTGGACACGCAGGCTGGGACGGTGAGCGCCAGCCTGAGCGGGTTCAGCGCCTACGCGGTGCTGGCGCGCGGGGCGGGGCTGAGCCTGGTCAAGGAGGACGGGGACGACCAGACGGGGACGGTGGGGCAGCCGCCGCACGGCTTCCTGGTGGCGCGCGTGCTGACGCCGGGGGGGCAGGGGGTGCCGAACCAGACGCTGAGCTGGAGTGTCATCGAGGGGGGCGGGTCGGTGCGGCCGCTGGAGGCGCGCACGGACAGCGCGGGGCGGTTGCGCGCGGTGTTCACGCTCGGGCCGGCGCCGGGGCCGAACCGGGTGCAAGTCTCGGGAGCGAGGATGGCGCCGGTGGTCTTCAACGCGCAGGCGACCGCGGCTGCGCCGGCCTCGGTGGCCGTAGTGGCCGGTGCGGACCAGACGGCGGTGGCCGGGAGCGCGGTGGCGGCGCCGCCCTCCGTGCGCGTCAGGGACTCCGGCGGCAACCCGGTGGCGGACGTTGAGGTGACCTTCGCGGTGGCCTCCGGCGGTGGGAGCGTGACGGGGGCGACGCCCCGCACCGACGCCGACGGGGTGGCGACGCTCGGAGGCTGGACGCTGGGGACGACGGCCGGGACCAACACCCTGACGGCGAGCGTGGCCGCGGGTCCGTCGGCCACCATCACGGCGACGGGGCTCCCGGGGCCGGCCGCGAGCATCGCCATCGAGGCAGGCGACGGGGGGAGCGCCCCGGTGGCCGGCACACACACGCTCGCGGCGAAGGTGACCGACGCTCATGGCAACGGGGTCCCCGGGGCGACAGTGCAGTGGACGGTCGCTTCGGGAGGCGGGTCGCTCTCCGCGGCCTCCTCGGCCACGGGCGGCGCGGGCGTCGCCTCGACGGTCTGGACGCTGGGGACGGGGGTGGGCGCGCAGGGCGCCACCGCCGAGCTGAGCGGGGTCGCGGGGTCGCCACTGACCTTCTCCGTCAACGCGGTGCCCGGGGCCGCCGCGAAGCTCGTCCTCACCCGGCAGCCCGCCGACGCGCGGAGCGGTGTCGCCCTGGGCACCCAGCCGACCGTGCAGCTGGAGGACGCGTACGGCAACGCGGTGCCGCAGGCCGGCGTCGCGGTCGCCGCCGCGGTCGCCAGCGGCGGGGGGACGCTGGGCGGGACGGCCACCGTCGCGACGGACGCGGCCGGCTCCGCGGCGTTCGCGGACCTGGCGATCACCGGCACGGTCGGCGACCGGACCCTGGAGTTCACCGCGACGGGGATGACGGGCGTCGTCTCGGACGTCGTGGCGCTGGCGGCCGGGCCGCCGGCGAGCCTGGCGGTGGAGGCGGGCGAGGGTCAGACGGCGGCCGCGGGCACCGGGGTCTCCACCGCGCCCTCGGTGCGGGTCGCCGACGCCAGCGGCAACCCCGTCTCCGGCGTGGTCGTGGAGTTCGCCGTCGCCGGCGGCGGCGGGAGCGTGGCGGGGGAGACGCAGACGACCGGGGCGGACGGGATCGCCACCGTCGGCGGCTGGACGCTGGGCACCGCGGCGGGCGCGAACACGCTGACGGCCACGGCCACGGGGCTGCCCGCGGCGACCTTCACCGCCACGGGGGTGGCCGGCCCGGCCGCCACGATCGCGGTCCAGTCGGGCGACGGGGGGACGGCCGTGGTGGCGAGCACGCGCACGCTGGAGGCGCGGGTGGTCGACGCGCACGGGAACCCGGTGCAGGGGCACACCGTCTCCTGGGCGGTCGCCCCGGGCGGCGGCTCGGTGGGCGCGCCCTCGTCCACGACGGACGCGGCGGGGGTGGCCACGGTCGTCTGGACGCTGGGGACGGGCGCGGGCGCGCAGGGCGCCACGGCCACCGCGGCGGGCCTGGCGGGCTCGCCGCTGACCTTCGCGGCGACGGCGACCGCGGCGGCCGCCTCCGCGGGGTCGTCCACGCTGGCCGCGAGCCCGGGGTCCATCACCGCGGACGGGACGAGCACGGCCACGCTGACCGTGCAGCTCAGAGACGTGTACGGGAACCCGCTCTCCGCCGGTGCGGGATCGGTCGCGCTCGGCACGACGGGCGGGACGCTCTCCGCGGTGACCGACAACGGGGACGGGAGCTATACCGCGACGCTGACGGCGCCGACCGCGACCGGCACCGCCACAGTGAGCGGCACGCTGGACGGGGCGGCGCTGGGGAACACCGAGACGGTGTCGTTCGTCCCCGGCGCGCCGGCGCGCTACGAGGTCTCCGCCAGCGCGGCCACGGCGGTGGCGGGGGAGCCGGTGACCGTCACGGCGCGGCTGGTGGACGCCCACGGCAACGCGGTCCCCGCCGCGGGGCGCACGGTGGCCTGGAGCAGCACCGACGGCGGCTCCTTCGCCGCGCCGACCAGCGCGACCGACGCGGACGGCACCGCCACCGTGGTCTTCACCACCAGCGCCGCCGCGGGGACCAGCCACACAGTCACCGCAGACGACGGCGCGGTGAGCGGCACCAGCGGCGCGGTGCTGACGGAGGTCGGCGCGCCGGCGGCGATCACCAAGCTCGGGGCCGACGGGGTGTCGCTCGCGGCCGGGAGCGCGGTGACCCCGCTCCCCGGCGTGCGGGTCACCGACGCCCGCGGCAACGGCATCCCCGGCGTGGAGGTCACCTTCGCGGTCACCTCCGGCGGCGGCACCATCACCGGGGCCACGCAGACCACCAGCTCCGCCGGCGAGGCGACGGTGGAGAGCTGGACGCTGGGCACCACCGCCGGGGCGAACACCCTGGGCGCCACGGCGGGCGCGCTCAGCGCGTCCTTCACGGTGACCGGGACGGTGGGGCCGGCCTCGCCGGCCGGGACGCAGATCACCACCGTCAACCCGGCGCTGACCGCGGGGAGCATCACCTCGGTGGTGGTCCAGGTGAAGGACCAGCACGGCAACGACGTGACCACCGGCGGCGCGGTGGTGGCGCTGGCCACCGACCTGGGCACGCTCGGCCCGGTGACGGACAACGGGGACGGCAGCTACACGGCCGACCTGACGCACGCCGGCGCCAACGGGGTCGCGACCGTCACCGGCACGCTGGGCGGCGTCGCGATCGCCGACGACGCGACCGTCACCTTCCAGGCGGGCGGGATCGAGCGCACCTGGACGGGGCTGGCGGGGAGCGGCTGGAACACGGCCGGGAGCTGGAGCCCGCGCGGGACGCCGGCCGCGCTGGACACCATCGTCATCAACGGCGGCGGCACCCAGCCGCAGGTCACGGACGCCGACAAGACCATCGAGCGCCTGGTGATGACCTCCGCGGGCGGGACGCTCGACCTGGGCGGCTTCAAACTCGTCGTCACCGGGGACGCCGTCGTGACCGGAGGCGCGGTGAGAAACGGGACGGTGGAGATGAGCGGGAGCGCGCGCACGCTCGCCGGGACCGTGCCGAGCCTGCTCGTCACCGGGAGCGTCACGACCGGCGGCGGCGTGACCGCGAACGGCGCGGTGCGGGTCGTCAACGGCGCGCTGACCGTCGGCAACCAGACCCTCACCATCCGCGGCCCGTAACGTCCGGGGGAGGAGTGTGCCGGATGAGCAGACCCGGGGGACCGGCGACGCTGGGAATGCTTCCGCTCCTGCTCGCGCTCGGCGCCTGCGCCCCCGCGGCGTCGGGCTCGGCGCCCCCCGCCGCGCCCGGCGTCTCGCCGCGCCTCGCCCCGCTCGAGGCGGACCTCCGCCGGGTCCTCGCCGGGCTGCCGGGGGACACGCTGGAGGTCTCCGTCGCGCTCAGGGACCTGGAGACCGGCGACTCGCTCCTGGTGGACGCCCGCGAGCGGATGCACGCGGCCAGCACCATGAAGGTGCCGGTGATGCTGGAGCTGTTCCGCCGGGCGGACGCGGGGGATCTGTCGCTGGACGACTCCGTCGCGCTGCGCAATTCTTTCCGCAGCATCGCCGACGGGAGCCCCTACGCGCTCTCCCCCGCCGACGACAGTGACGCGGAGCTGTACGGCCGGCTGGGCGGGCGGGCGACGGTCCGCGAGCTGGTCGGCCGGATGATCGCACGCTCCAGCAACCTGGCGACCAACCTGCTGATCGACCTGGCGGACCCGGCGCGGATCGCGGCCACGCTGGAGGAGCTGGGCGCCTCGGACGTCCGGGTGCTGCGCGGGGTGGAGGACGGCCCGGCCTTCCGCGCGGGGATGAACAACACCGTCACCGCGTACGGGCTGATGAAGACGCTGGAGGGGATCGCCTCCGGCCGCGCCGCCTCGCCCGCGGCCACGGAGGAGATGCTGGCCGTCCTGGAGCGGCAGGAGTTCCGGGAGATGATCCCCGCGGGGCTCCCGGCGGGGGTGCGGGTGGCGAACAAGACGGGGTGGATCACCGGGATCGACCACGACGCCGCCGTCGTGCTCCCGGACGGGCGGAGTCCCTACGTGCTGGTGGTGCTCACGCGCGGCTTCCGCGACCGCGAGGCGGCGCGCCGCCTCGCCGCGGAGGTGTCGCGCCGGAGCTGGGAGGCGCTCGCCGGCGCCCGGTAGCCGGGGCCTCGGCGCCCCGCACCGGCGCTCAGGGGCGGGCGGGCGTCGTGGTGCGCGGCAGCGTGAGGCGCTCCGGCAGCGTCAGCCGCTCCGGCGAGGTCAGGCGTTCCGCCGAGTACTCCCGCAGCAGCTGGTCCGCCTGCAGCACCCGCGTACCGGCGAGGTCGCTGTCTATGTTCATCTTGACGTCGCCGGCCAGGTCCCGGTTCCCGATGAGCCACTGGTTGAGGTCGGCGCGGGTCTCGTCCGAGAGCGCGGCGATGAACCTCTCGCGCTCGGCCGCCGGCATGTAGAGCGTGGCGAGCGCGAGCTCGGGAATCTGCGCCCTCGTCGTCACCCCGCCCCCGCCTCCCGTCGCGCTCCCCGACGCCTGCCTCGGCACGGTCGTGTTCCTCGACGGGACCGGGTTCATGCATCCGGCCTGGAGGCGGAGCTGGGAAATCGCCTGCTGCGCGCTCCGGACGTTCTGCGGACTGTCCACGAGCCCCGGATTGCGCCTGGCGAGCGCCCCGATCGTGTTGAGGAAGAGCGCTGCGTCACCCAGGTTCTCGCAGTTGCGAGGCGGCCGGGTCAGGCGGACCGACTCGGCCTTGAGGTGCTCCTTGATGCGGATCAGGTCTTCGGGGGCCTGTCCGCGCGCGGCCCGCGGATCCACGAGCAGGGCGGCTGCGGAGAGGCCGACCAGGGCGAATCGGGTGATGGACATGGTGGCTTCCGGTATGCGCGGTGTCGTGGTCAGATACGGCCGATCACCGATTCCAGCCGAGTCGTGTCGTCCACCAGCGCCGGCGCCTGCGGCGGCGCCGGTACCGTGGTCCACCCCGGGAGGGAAGTGACTCCGTCGTCCTCCACGACCACGGAGTCGTCGGCGAAGATCGTCGAGACGATGATCACGGTGCCGAGCGACGCCAGGACGATCCCGGGAGAGCTGGTCGTCAGCCGGCTGCGCAGCGCCGTCCCCGCGTCCCAGGAAGCCTCGACCGGGGTCTCGCGCACCCGGCGCACGATTACGAGACAGCCGGTGAGGGAGATGATCGTCCCCACCAGGAAAGCGACGTTCGTGCGGGCCGCGTTGGAGAAGGTCGAGGCGGCGGCGTGCTGGTACCGCCGGACCACCAGCCGGTACTGCGCGTCCAGGAAGACGGTGCCGGCATCCCTTTCCGCACCCGCCGCGACGAGCCCCTGGGGCTCGGGCGCGCTCGCCCGCTGGAGCGACTCGTTCTGCTGGATGGTGACGTAGGTGAAGAACGCCGCCACCAGGAGGATGAGCACGGCTAGGAACCCGTACATGACCGTGTCCTCCGCCGCGATCCGGTCGGGCGGCGGGGGCCGGTCGGGAGCGGCCTCCCGGTCGTGCTCCGCGCCCCCTCCGTTCCGCGAGACGGCGGGCTCGCCGGGACCGGGCGCTTCCACAACGGGGTCGAGGGATGCCATCGCGCGAGTGGGGGTCGGTGGGGGCGGGGCGGGGTTCCCACTAAGCTACTGTCTGCCTCTATGCGGTCAAGAGCGGCTTCGGCCCGGGGCGGCCGCGCTCACTCCGCGGGGACCACGGCCTCGATGGTCTCGCCCTCGCGGACGCGGGCCCGGCCGTTGTTCACGGAGCGGCGCTCCCCGGCGGACCCGTCGGCGCCGCGGACGTGGAGGACCACCTGGGATGCGCGCGTCAGGGCGGGGTTCCAGGTGGCGGTCCGCCCCTGGTCGGAGATGCGGACGGGGAGGGGGTCGGGCATGGCGGCGCTCCGGCGGCGGTTGGACTGCGGTGGACCCGGAGGGTATATTCGGGAGGTGCGGCGCCCCGCGCGAGGGTGCGGCGCCCGCGAACGCCGAACCGGGAGACCCGATGCCCGACGTAAAGTGCACGCGCTGCGGACAGGAGCGCGCCGCGATCCCCTTCGCCCCCTTCAACAACGAGCTGGGGAAGCGGATCCACGCGGAGATCTGCCAGGTCTGCTGGGGCGACTGGCTCCGCCAGCAGACCATGCTGATCAACCACTACGGACTGAACGTCCGCGAACCCGAGGCCAAGAAGTTCCTCACCGAGAACACCGAGAAGTTCCTCTTCGGCACGGGGGAGACCGAGGAGGTGGACACCAGCAAGAAGGGCACGATCAGCTGGTAGCGGCGCACGCCCGCGCAGCCGGAGGGCCGCGCTCCCGCCGGGGCGCGGCCCTCCGCCGTTCCCGCGACCGCTCCCCCGTCCGCGGGGTTGCTGCTATCTTGGTTCGCTGTTTCGTTTTCGGAGGCGGCCGGACGGCCGTCCTCCCCGTACCCGCTCCGGAGTGCCGGGATGCCCCCGTCTCGTCTGATCTCGCCCGTGCTGCTGGCCGCGCTGGCGGCGTGCGCCTCCGCCGAGGGGAACGTCCCGCCCGCGGCGCCCGCCCCCGAGGAGGTGGGTGCGCCGGTGGACACCGTCCCGCCCCCGCCCCCCGTGGAGCCGGACGCTCCGCTGGAGGAGCGCTGGGCCGCTCCCTTCGCCGTCCGCAGCGCGGGCCGGCTCGCCGCGCGCGAGCCCCGCGCGCCGGCGGTGCGCCTGGAGGGGGGCTACCCGGTGGACCTCGCCGCCCGCGCCGACACGGTGCCGCTGGCCACGGTCGCGGTGGACACCGCCG
>DATABU010000226.1:0-1653 GCA_036259415.1 Longimicrobiaceae bacterium | reverse complement strand
GGCGCCGCGAAACTTTTGCCTGGCGGCGTCAGCGGCGCCGGCCGAGCACCCGCCGGGAGTAGCCGTTGTCGGGGTTCACGCCCGCCTCCAGCAGGCTGTCCACCCGGGTCGGGCCCCGGTTGTAGGCGAGGAGCGCCAGGTGCAGGTCCCCCCGGTACTTGTCGATCAGGATGCGGAGGAAGCGGAACCCCAGCCGCAGGTTGGTCTCGCGGTCGAAGATCTGGCCGCGCGAGATGCCGGGGGAGAGGCGGCGCGCCGTCTCCGGCATCAGCTGCGTGAAGCCGATGGCCCCCACGGGGCTCACGGCGCGCGGGTTGAACTCGCTCTCGACCCGCACCAGCTCGAAGGCCACCGCCGGGTCGATGCGCTCCGCGAGGGCGATCTCCTCGATGGAGGCCGCCAGGTCCGCCCCGATCCCGTACTTCGCCGAGTAGCCGTGGATCCGCTCCAGGCGCTCGATCTGCATCTTCTGCAGGTCGATCTCCCCTTCCAGCGTCTGCAGGCGCGCGTCGCCGGCCACGAAGCGCTGCTGCCACTCCGCCGCCCACCCGGCCTCCGAGTCGGTCGAGGCCGCTCCCAGCTGGAACGCGAACGCGAAGAGCAGCACGCCGAGCACCCCACCCCGTACCGCCGGCCAGATTTCCGTCCGGGGCTGCTTCCGCGCAGCCACGTCGGCCTGCAGCTTCAGGAGAAGAGACTGCATGGTTCCTCCGGGTCAGTGTCGCCCGCCCCAAAGCAATCCCCGTGCCCGGTGCGGCTACTCCGGCGGCGCCTCCCAGGTGCCGGATCGCCCACCTTCCTTGCGTACCAACCGGATAGCCTCGATGCGCATCGCCCGGTCGCGGGCCTTGCACATGTCGTAGACGGTGAGCAGCGCCACCGAGACCGCCGTCAGCGCCTCCATCTCCACCCCGGTCCGCCCCTCCACCCGCGCCGTCGCCCGCGCCCGCACCCCGGGGAGCCCCTCGTCGGCCTCCAGCTCCACCTCCACCAAGGTGAGCGGGAGCGGGTGGCAGAGGGGGATCAGGTCGGCGGTCCGCTTGGCCCCCGTGATACCCGCAAGCTGCGCCACCACAAGGACGTTGCCCTTGGCCGCCGCGCCCTCGCGGATGGCGCGCACCGTCTCCGGCGAGGTGACGATCCGCCCCTCCGCCACCGCCGCGCGCCGCGTCGGCGCCTTGTCGCCCACGTCCACCATCCTGGGGCGTCCCTGTCCGTCCAGGTGCGTGAAACCGTCGTCCGCGTCGCTCATCCCCGCCTCACGCCTTCCCCAGGAGGTCCGCCCGCACGCCCCGCAGCAGGTCGGCCAAGATGAGCTGCGGGTTCACGTTGCCCGCCGCCAGGTCGGCCGCGGCCTGCACCCGGTCCAGCGCCCGCCCGACCCCCGGCGCCCGGATGTCCCGCCGGTGCACCAACTGGGACAGCATCGCCGCATCGCCCCCGTTCACCAGGTGCTCCCCGGCCCCGGCGGAGACCGCGAGCAGGTCGCGCAGCCAGACGGCGAACGCCGCCAGCGTTCCGCTGAACTCGCCGCGCCCGCCCGTGGGCGCCTCCGCGAGCGCCGCCCCCAGCCGCGCCACCGGCGAGTCCGCCACCGCCGCCAGAAGGAGGTCCCGCCCCGCCTGCCGCTGCCTCTCCAGCGGTCCGGGGTCC
>DATABU010000225.1:0-32602 GCA_036259415.1 Longimicrobiaceae bacterium | reverse complement strand
GGCGCGCCGATGCGCTCGGCGAGCCTGCGGTAGCTCTCCAGCCAGTTCGTCCCCGTGTCCACCGGCACAGGGACGTTCAGGGTGTGCTGCCAGAGCAGGTCGCCCCCGGTGGCGCGCCGGCCGGCGTGGCCGACGCGCACGGGGATGCGCAGGGGGGCGAGGAGGTGGTCTACCTGCGAGTCGAAGTTGGAGACCATCACCTCCGGGCGCGCGGCGCGGAGGCGGCGCAGCGTGGCCGCGTAGCCGCGCAGGCCGCCGCGGGAGCGCAGCGCCCCCTCGGGGAGGGTGTGGAAGCTGTCGCCCACGCCGGCCAGCTCCATCAGCTCCCGCCCCGACCGGGTGTTGCTCACCACGGCCAGGTGGCTGCGGGGGAAGCGCGCGCGCACCGCCCGCACCAGGGGGACGGAGATGATGGCGCCGCCGAGGTTGCCCCCGGTGACGACCACCACCCCCCGGGGCTCCGCGGGGATCTCGGGCTCGCCCGCGGGGAGGTACCAGCGGAGCACCGCATCTACGGCCGCGCGGCTGCCCCGCGCCGCCGCCCCACGGGAACCGGGCGCGCGCGGAGGCGCGGCCCCGAGCTCCAGCGCCGGGCATCTCTGCTCCCGGGGAGGCGGGTCCGCGTCCGTCGTCCGTGCATGTGAGGTCTGGCTTGCCACTCCTGCCCTGTACTCGGCCGGCGTCCTGCTCGGTCGTGAAGGCGTCGCCGCGGGTCGCGCCGCGGCACCCGCGCGGGGAACTCCAAACCGGGAATGATAGCACCGCCGCGCGAGGCCGAACAACCCTCCCCCCGGCGCGCGCCGCGTCAGGACCGCGGTCCCGCCGCGGGGGACCGGGGCCGGCGCGGCGGCGCGGCGAGCTGCTCCGCGCCGATGCGCTGGCGGTAGTACAGCCGCGGAAGCCACCCCCGGCTTCCCCGGTAGAGCGCCATGTTCTGCGAGAGCAGGTTGGCCGGGTGATGGCGCGGGAGCGCGTGGAGCCGCTTCAGGTCCGAGCGGAGGAAGTAAGCGACGCTCTCGTACTTCCGCAGGTAGGCGGCGAGTTCGAACCGGCGCGCGGGGTCCGCGCCTCCGGCGTTGGACGCGACGGAAACCGCGGATGCCTGTCCGCCCACGACCAGCAGGTGCGCCTCCAGGGCGCTGAGCGGCGTGCCGCCGGGGCCGAGCAGCACCAGGTTCTCGAGGACGTCCACCATGACCCACCTGCCCAGCTCCCGCGAGTACACCTCCGCGACCACGTGGTTGGCCTCCGAGGCCGCCCAGAGGTACACCAGGCGGACGTCCAGCCCCACGCGCGGAGCCAGCCGCGCGTACAGCCGCGCCAGGTCGTCGCACAGGAAGGGCTCGCCGTCCAGCGCGGCCTGGAGGACCTCCGCCGTCGGGCGGTGGAGGTAGTCGGCGCGGGGGGGACCGAACGAGGCGCTCCGGGCCAGCCAGTCGGCCAGAACGCGCGCCCGCGCCAGGTCGCCCCGGGGAGCGCTGGCCAGGAACCCGCCGAGCGCCGGTACCGGGGCCAACTCCGACAGGGGGAGCGGGGGGACCGGGGCGTCCGGAGTCGGCATGGGGACCCCGTCCCGGCGCAGTGCGTACGCGGCGACGATCGCCTCCGCCAGTGCCCGCTTGGCGACCACCTTGGCCGCGAACACCGGCCGCGGGTCCTCCACCGCCACCGGCGAGCCGGCGAAGTAGACGCCGATCACGGCCGCGAACGCCGCCCCGAGCACCCCGAAGCGGCGTCGGACGGACCACCAGCGGAGGGTCCGCGCGGGCGACCGTCCGCCGTCGCCGGACGCGGAACGGCCGCGGGGGTGCACGAGCGGGGGTGTACCCGGTGACGACGCCCACCGGTGGCGTGCCCTCTCCATCATCGTATCACAGCTGTGCGTGTAATGGATCGAGTTGCCCGGTGGGTACGGCGGCGGGCACCCGCAATGGTGCATGTCGAGCTGCTGCATGCATGGACGCATCCGGGGCTCACCCGGTCACAACGGGAGACGGGCGGAGCGGAGCGGAGCGCCTCGCACCGTCCCGCCCGCGGCCCCGCCGCAGCCAGCCTACAGCTTCCGCGCGACGACCACGATGTTGTCGCCGCGGCACCCCTCGGCGAGGGGGAGGCGGGCGTCCTCCGAAGCCGAGTAGGCGCGCGACCGCCGGACCGCGGCCGTGCTCTCCCGCACCAGCCGCTCCAGCTGCGCGCGATCGAGCGCCTCCAGGGCGGCGTCCCTGCCCCGCCGGAGCGGCTCGATGACCCCGGCGGTCTCCAGCGCCGCCCTCGCCAGCTGCCGGGCACGGGGGGCGGAAGCCGCGGCCTCCCCGGGGCAGGCGGGCGCGTTGCCGTAGGAGAAGCTCGCCTCCACCACGAAGCCGTGCTCCGCCAGCAGCCGGGACAGGTTCTCCACCGAGAACAGGTAGACGTGGAACGGGTTGAAGCCCTTCCACGCCTCGCCCAGCAGCTCGATGTTGGCCGCCGCGCCGTTGGGGGTGTCGATCAGCAGCAGGCCGCCGGGCTCGACCAGCCGCGCCAGCGACCCGACGAAGAGCGGCGGGTCGAGCACGTGCTCCACGACGTCGATCGCCAGCACGAGCGGGTGACTGCCTCCCCCCTCCTCCACGAAGTTCTCCACCCGCCCGGTGAAGGTGGGGACGCGCAGCCGCTCCCGGGCGAAGCCGGCGGCGAAGGGCGAGAGCTCGACGCCCTGTACCTTCCAGCCGGCCCCCTGCATCACGGCGAGGAGGAACCCCTTCGCGCTCCCGATCTCCAGGACCTCGCGCCTCGGGACCATCTCCCCCACGAGCGCGATGGTCCGCTCCCACATCTCCTGGATGCGCCGGAACTCCTCCGAGGGGCGCCGGCGGAAGAAGTAGTAGTTGGCCCCGTAGAGCCGTGCGGTCCCCTCCTCCGTGAGGCGGGGCGAGTTGAAGAGCAGCCCGCAGCCGGCGCAGCGCCGGAGGGCGAACGGCCCCGGGTAGCCGTACAGCGGGTATCCCTTCTCGAACACCAGCCCGCTCTCCGTGCCGCCGCAGACGCAGCAGGGGACGTTGGCCGGGACCTTGACCTCGGCGGTGGACGCCATGTTCTGGGCAGTGCGTGGATGCGGCGGCGGGGACGATCCCGGCGGCGGCCGGGGTCCTGCCTCGTGGGGTGTGCGGCGGCTACGAGTCCAGGTCCGGCGGAAGCGGCGGGCCCGCCGGGGCCCGGCGGGGCTGCAGCCGGGCGCGGAGCCCGGCGAGCTGTCCGGAGACGAAGTGCAGGAGGGTGCGCAGGTCCTCGCCGCCCACCACCAGGTCGGCGGCGCGCACGTGCGGGCGGGCCACGTGGACGAAAACGCCCACCTGCAGCATGGCGACCAGGATGGACGCCACCGACAGCGCGCACGCCGCGCCGGCCAGGCCGAACCTCGGGACGAGGAGGAACGCCAGGGAGACCTGCACCAGCAGCGGGGCGATGGAGATCCGCAGCGCGAGACCGGCCCTGCCTACCCCCACCAGGTACTGCGTGAAGACGGTGGAGGCGGCGAACGCCACCACCCCCGGGAGGAGGATCCAGAACGGGAGGACCGCGGGGAGGAACTCGCGGCCGTACACCACCTCCACCAGCGGTCGCACCGCCAGCGCCATCCCGGCGGCGGTGGCGAGCATGGCCAGCAGCATCACCCGGTAGGCGCGCGCCGCGAGCTGTGCCGGACCGGCGCCCCGCTCCATGCGCGCGATGCGCGGGAAGAGCAGCATGTTCAGCGCTTCCGTGATCCGCTCCAGCAGGCGGCCGAGGTTCTGCGCCATCCCCAGGAAACCGACGTTGGCCGGCGACAGGTAGAGCGCCACCACGGTGCTGGAGGAGTACGCGTGCAGGTGCCCCACGATCCCCGCCCCGTACAGCGGGAGCGCCTGCTCCACCAGCGCCCTGCCCAGCCCGGGCGCGGAGCCGGCGCCATCCGCCGGGCGGGGCCCGAGCGCCCGCCAGGCGAAGGCGCAGGCCAGCGCGGTGGACGCGGTCCCAGCCGCCACCACGCCGAGCAGCCCCAGCCCCGCGCCGAAGAGGAGCGTCACGCTGAGCAGGGCGAACGAGAGCGTCCGGAGGAGCACGGACTGGTTGTACGCCCGCACGTCCTCCCGCAGGAGGAGGAGCTTCGTGTAGTTCAGCAGCAGGAACTGGAAGGGCACCTGGAGCGCCACCGCCAGCATCGCGGGGCGCACGTCCGCCGCGGCTGCTCCGAAGAGCCGCTCCGCCAGCGGCTCCATCCCCCATGCGATGAGCGCGACCACGGCCAGGCCGGAGCCCAGCGCCACCCGGTCCAGCAGCGATCTCACCCGCCCCGCCCCGTAGCGCCCCGTGCCGATCAGGTACACGCCCGCCGAGTCCACCTTGAGGCGCACGAACGCCTCGGCGTAGGTCGGGATCAGCTGCAGTATCGCCCAGAGGCCGTAGCTGGTGGGACCCAGATGCCGCGCCACGACCACGCCCGTCGCCAGGTTGGCGACGAAGAGGAAGACGTCCTGCCGGAGCAGGGCGAAGGACTTCTTCGCGAGGCTCATCCCCGGCGGCGGCCCCGGCTCATGCGCCCACCCTGCGGAAGGAGAACACGTACTTGTCCCGGAACGAGATGGGCTGGTGGAAGATCTCGCACCCCGCCATGCAGTCGCGGTAGAAGTCCAGGGTGCGCGTCTTCTCGTAGAAGAGCTTGGAGCGCGCGGAGAGCTCGTCCGTGACGATGAAGTAGCCGCCGGGCTTCAGGTTGGGAACCACGTTCTCCCGGAGGCAGAAGGCCAGCTTGTCGTCGTTCACGATGTGCTGCGAGACGTCGACCATGTACGCCAGGTCGCACCCCGGGCGCTCGATCCGCTCCTGCCCGGCGTCGCGCCGGACCAGCTCGCCCCGGAAGCCGTCCAGCCGCGCCAGGATCCCCGCGATGGTCGCGTCGGTGATGTCCACCCCCAGGTAGTCGCGGAACCCCATCCGGTGGACGATCCCGGTGTAGAAGCCGGTCCCGAACCCGATCTCCAGGACCCGGGGATCCGGCCCCAGCCCGAAGTCGGCGACCATGCTCCAGAAGATTCGCCGCGCGCTCTCGTACTGCCGGCGGTTCTCCTCGTCGTCCAGCCCCTGGTTGGCGGAACTGAAGATGCGCTCCGGGCCGGAGGACCGGTAGTGCGACTTCCAGTAGCGGGCGGCGTCGTAGTCGTCGCCCGAGCCGGAGTAGCGCGCCGCCTCCCGGGCATCTTGGAAGCGGGAGACGAGATGGAGGATCCCGGGGGGGACCACGAAGTCCCGGAGGAACTGCTTCATCCGTAACGTCCGTCTCGAGTCGTCGAAGTCCGCGAGCCCGCCGGACCGCGTCCCGTCAGAGGCATGCGTTCAGCACGCGCATGAACTCGCCGACGTAGTCCTCGCGGGGATGGTCCCACTCCGCCACCAGGCGGCGCCCCGCCTCCCGTCCCTGCTCCGGCCGGTCGAGCGCGTCGCGCACGGCCTCGACCAGCTCCGGCAGCGACCGGGCCATGGGCATGCCGGAGCGCACGACCCGGTTTACGTCGGCGGCCAGGAAGACTTCCGCGCCGCGGCGCTCCAGCGTCCCGGTGGCGTCGGCGCAGTTGGAGACCACGCCGCGGCCCAGGTAGTACGCGTCCAGGCACATGGAGGTGAGGTAGGACATCACCAGCACGTCCACCTCCAGGAGCTGCTTCACGTACTCGGCCAGCTCGGCGGCCACCTCCCCGCGCGTGTGCCCGGTGATGCCGATGCACGACGCCTGCGGGAACTGGATCTCCACCAGCGGGTCGCCGCCATAGCGCGCGACCAGGTCGTCCAGCTCGTCGTCACCCTCGGTGATGGGCCGGTAGACCAGCCGCGCGGGCCCGAACACGCCGGCGCGCATCGCGGCCAGCACCGCGTCCACGGCGGCGTACTCGCTCTCCCGGGGGAAGTACATCGAGCTGTGCCCCGCGTACATCACGACCCGGGGAGCGCCCGGCTCCCGGGGCGCGCTCTCGCCGCGCTCCTCCAGCATGCGCCGGATCCGGTCCATGTTCCGGAACCAGAGCGATCCCAGCGTGTGGACCCGCTCGGCCGGGACACCGTGCATCTCGGTCGCGCACCGCGCCTCCCACGGGCCCTGCGCCAGGACCCGGTCGAACCGGGAGAGCAGGTGCCCGTTGATGGTCAGCTGGTCGGTGGTGTACGGGAGCAGCAGCGTCCGGAAGCCGAACTTCCGCGCGCAGTACGAGAGGAAGCGCTCCTGCTCGCCGAAGGAGGCCACCTGCACGACCGCCACGGAGTCGTACCCGTCGGCGATGCGGCCGATCTCCGCGACGTCGTGCACCAGGGGCGCGGCCACGCGGTCCGCCAGCCTCCACGCGGCGGGAGCGTATCCCAGGTACCCCAGGAGCGTCATCGCCGCCCTGGCTCCGGGACCGCGCCGGCGGTCCTCCCCGCCCCTCCCGTGCACCACGTCCCGCCCCCGCCAGTAGTACTCGAGCCCGGCGCGCCGGTAGCGGAAGTAGTAGCCCTGGAAGCGGAGCAGCTCGGAGACGCCGTACAGGACCGCCGGGATCCGCCGGCGGTACACTCCCTCGCCGCGGAAGCGGTAGAAGCGGGTGTTCGGCCCGCCGAACTCCCGCTGGAACGCCTCGTCCTCCGCGGAGGGGCTCACGACCAGGACGTCGTGCTCCAGGCGGAGGCGCTCGAAGATCTCGGAGGAGAGGAGGACCCGGGCCGTGCGGGTGAACGGCACCGAGACCACGACCAGGCTCCGCTTCCTCGCGGGAGGTGCTGCTGTGCTGGGGCTCTTCGACAACGTGTACCGCGTCAGGTTTGCCAGATGCTCCGGCGGCGGGTCAGCGCCCGTGTGCCGCCGGGTTCCAGTCGTCCGCGAAAAGCGCGGCGCGGACCACGTCCACCTCCCGTCCCTCGAAGAGGTTCTGCCGCACCTGCCGCCCGTCGGGGACCATTCCGGCTCTCTCCATGATCGCCAGCATGGGACGGTTCACCTCCAGGGTGCCGGCGGTGACCTTACGCATCCCCCCGGGACGCAGCAGGTAGTCGCAGACGGCGATCCACGCCTCGCTCCCGTACCCCTTTCCCCACGCCTGCCGCTCCCCCACCACGATCCCCACGTCGGCCACCCGGTGGAGCGTGCTCACGTACGCGTTGAGGTTGCCGATGTGGCCGAGCGCGGGGTCCCGGGCCATGATCGCCCAGAAGTGGTGCGGGGTCCCGGCGAACGACTCCATGTACGCCCGGCACGATTCCAGGGTGTGCGCCCGGAAGCGCTGGTCGCTGTAGCGGACCACCACCGGGTCGTTGAGCCACCCCACGTACCGCCCGGTGAGGTGTTCCTCGCCGAAGGGCACGACGCGGAGGCGGGGGGTCTCGATCATCGGCGTCCCCCGATCGGCCGCGCGGCCGCGGGGAGGACGTCCGCCAGCGTCTCGCCGGCGCCGTCCAGCAGCTCCCGCCACTCGCGCGCGAGCAGCCCCACCACGAGGAGGTCGTGGTACTCCCCGTCCCGGCGCATCGCCTCCCGCAGGGTGCCCTCCTCCCGGAACCCGAAGTAGCGCTTCAGGCCGTCGCTCGCCCAGGAGAGGCCCACGTGCTGGCAGGCCCAGATCCGGTGGAGGTTCATCTTCATGAAGCCGTGGTTCAGCACCAGCGCCGCCACCTCGCGGCCGATGCCGCGGCTCTGCGAACCGCTCCTCATCACCATCGCCAGCTCGGCGTTGCGGTGCACCCAGTCGATGCTCCCCAGGCTGACCACCCCCACGAAGTCTCCGGTCGCGCGCTCCACGATCGCCAGCTGCAGGTGCGTGCGGGCCTCGTGGCGCCCGTGCAGCTCTTCCAGGAACGCGGCCTGCCGCTCCCGGGTGTTCGGGAAGACCCCGTGGTGGAGGAACCGGTTCACCTCGGGGTCGTTGAACCACTGGAACCAGTCGCCCTCCACGTCCGCGGCGACGTGCGGGCGGAGGTAGACGGTGGGACCCGTCAGGAACGGGCTCTCCATCGGCACCCCTGCGTCCGCCGCGTGCTCCCCGGTCATGCGCCCGCCGCCCGCAGCCGGTCCGCCACCAGCCGCCGCACCCGGTCCATGGAGCCGCCGGACGGATCGCCCCCGTACGCCCCGGGCGTCCGCTCCCCGGCGAGCAGCCGCGGCAGCGCGTCGCGCAGCCGCTCCCGGGTGGTCACGCACGGGGTCCGGCCGTGGCGGATGCTCGGAAGCCAGTCCCGCTCCACCGGCCGCGGTACGACGGCGAGGGTCGGCGTCCCCAGGAGGTCCGCCTCCAGCAGGAGCATGCTGGTCATCCCCGCCACCAGGTCGGCGGCGTACGCCAGCTCCAGCGCAGATCCACCGGCACTCACCATGTCGACCTCCTCCGCGTAGGATGCGAGCTCCTCCGCGGTGTTCTTGGGGTGGAGCCGCAGCACGAAGCAGGGCCTGGGGTCCAGCCCGGCCGCCGCGTCGAGCAGCTCCTCCAGCACCACCTCGGTCCTCCCGGTGCTCCAGCCGCGGCCCTGCAGGGTGTACTCCGCCGACTTCCGGTACTGCGCGGGGTCGAGCCCCGTGGAGACCTCCGCCACGAAGACGATCACCGGGCGGTCGCCCGCGTTCGGGAGGACGCGGGCCCGCACCGCGGCCCGCCCCTCGCGCCCGAGCTCCTCCGCCAGGGCGCGCACCCGGTCGTACTGGGGGTGGCCGCAGACAACGACCCGCGCGGGCGGGGCGCCCAGCTCCACGAACGCCTGCCGCGTCCACTCGTCGGGGACCGCCAGCCAGTCGGGCGCGTGCCCGAGCGGGTCGTCCCCGCGGCCGCGGAAGCGGTGGGCGGCGTTCGGGAACGCGTCCACCAGCCCCACCGTCCCGATCCCCCGGGAGCGGGCGGCGTCCACCAGCGCCAGGCCCGGCGTGTCGGGGTCCTCGGAGGTGCCCACCACCACCAGCCGCGGCCGGAGCGCGTCGAGCAGCCCCTCCGCCGACTCGCCCTCCGGGACCGCCTCCGCGGGGCGGCCCCGCTCGCGCAGGTAGCCGGCGGCGCTCCCCCCCGCCAGCAGCAGGGCGCCGACCCCGCCGGCCGCCAGCGCGGCCGGGAGGTCGGCCGCGTAGCTCGCCGCGCCGGGGTCCTCCACGTACACCAGCACGTCCACGCCCGCGGGCGCCCCGCGATCCGCCGTCACCGGTCGACCCGCACCGGAGCGCACCCGAGGGCCGCGGAATCGAGCACCGCCTGCACCACACGCGCGGTCTGCAGCGCCGACCCGCCGGGGCTGCACGGCGCCGTCCCCCGGCGGAGCGCGTCCGCCAGGTCGTCGTACAGCGCGTAGAAGGCGCGGCCCACCGTGGAGGGGAGCTCCACACCGGCGTCCGAGTCGACCTCCCACTCCCCCTGCATCCCCCGGTTCGGGCGCCGGGGGTACCCGCGGATCCTCAAGCCCTCCTGGAGGATGGAGAATCTACCCGATTCTCCCCAGATATCCACCCCGTTCTCCCGGTAGTGCGCGAAGCGCAGCGGCTGCACCGAGACTCCCGCGCCCGACGCGAGGGCGAGGTGGAAGGGGAGGTTGACGTCGTCGCGGATGGGGCCCTCGCGGTAGGGCGCGACCCCGGCCGCCGCCTGCACCTCCGCCACCTCGCCCAGCAGCATGCGGACGAAGTCCACCACGTGGGTGCCGTTGTTGAGCAGGCCGTTTCCGTACACCGCGAACGCCGCCTGGACGCGGCCGATCCGCTCCGGCAGCGTCGCGGCGAGGTCGCGGAACGCGGCGTCGGCGCGCCGCCAGAGCGCCACCTGGACGGCGACCCCGCGCTCGCGGCACCAGGCGAGGAACGCCTCGCCCTCGGCCACGGTGCGGCCCAGCGGCTTCTCCACCAGCACCGCGCGGACGCCGGGGAGCCGTTCCAGGACCTCCAGCCGGGACTCCGGCGGGGTGGCGAGCACGGCCACCTCCGGCGCGTACTCCGCGGCCACGTCCTCCACGCGCGACGCGACGCGGGGCACGCCCCACCGCTCGCGCGCCGCGCGCCGCGCCTCGCCGGACAGGTCCACGGCGGCGCCCCACTCGAAGGCCGGGTGGGCGGCGAGGACCTGCGCGTGCGTGGCGTAGGGGTAGTGCCGGGCCATCACCGGGTCGTCCGCGTAGCCCAGCCCGATCTTCCCCAGACCGACCACGACCGTCCGGAGCGGCTCGCCGGGCCTCACTTGGCGACGCGGAAGATGGTGGCGGTGTACATCTCGCCCGGGCCGGAGGGGGCCTCCTCCTGCCAGCAGACGTGGTCCGCGTGCCCGTCGAACAATCCGAGGAGCTCCCGCAGGCCCCCGCTCTGCTCCGGGCCCCGGGGGATGAGCGCGCTGTGCGTCGCGAAGGTGGACCCGACCCGCACCGGTTGGCGCTGCTCCTCTCCTCGCCGGAAGCTCCGGCCCGACTCGAGCTCCCGCCGGGAGCCGAGCTCCACCTCCACCAGGTCCGCGAGACGGGTCAGCACCTCGCGCGGGACGCCGTCCGCGGACAGGGCGGCCAGCGAGGGCTCCCTGAGCTTGTAGCTCCCGAACCGTCGTGCGACTCTCAGCATGGTACGAGGGAGCCCGGGTGAGGAGGACCGGTGCGGAGTGGCCGGCGCGGGAGCTGCGGCACCTATGCGCCGCGCATGGCCAGGACCTCCCGGTCCGCCGGGATCCGGTCGAACAGCTCTCCACGCTCGCGGTACGGCTCGTTCGAGGGCGCGATCAGGAGCTGCAAGATATCGCGGTGGGACCCCTCGCGCGGGACTCCGGCCGCGTGCAGGCACTCCTGCACGTTGCACAGCATGCTCGCCCCCGCGTCGCCTTCGAGGAAGTGCAGCTGCTGCGGGTCCAGGAGCCGCTGCTTGACGGAGCGGCTCAGGAGGTTGCGCCGGAAGTACCCGGGGGAGCGGATGATCCGCTTGGTGTTCCGCTTGTCGTGGAAGCGGAACGCCCCGGTCTCGCGGTTCACGCCGTCGTTGAAGTACACGAAGAGCCGGAGCCCCGTCACCGGGAAGGCGTCGCAGTGGAACGTGTTGGAGAACACGTCGTCCGTCATCGACACGCTGGGGACGTGGTGGTTCCGCCAGGCGCGCACGCCCTCGATCCGGAAGTACGTGCCGTAGTACGCCACGAGCGTCCGCTCCAGCTCCTCGGTCAGCAGGTGCCGGAGCTCGGGGATCCCGGCCACGGGCTCCACGATGAAGCGGGTGGCCCCGTTCGGCGTGGCGACGGACCGGTCCGGGTCCTCCATCAGCTCGGCGTAGCGTGCCCGCATGGCCTCGAACTCCGGGCCGGCGTACCGCCGCTCCATCACGAGGTAGCCGTTCTCCCGCAGGGAGCGGGCGGCCGAGGCGTACGGCTCCCCCGGAACCGCGTTGCCGCGCCGCGCGAACTCCTCCTGGAACTCGCGAAGCTGCCGCACCGGCTCGCGGTTGTTCCGGAACCCGGCGGAGTTCCCGTAGATGAGCTTCGGGAGGATCGCCTGCACGCCCCCCACGTAGGTGGTGAGGCGGCTGGAGACCCCTCTGCGGATCCGTGCCGGCGAGAACCGTCCCGGGGCACGCTGCTGGGTGGGGGATGCGTTCATCGTCCTGAGGGGTGGAGGTGGATCGCCTGCGCCCGCGGGCCGACGGGTGCTTGCCGCGCCCGCCCGAGAGCGCCGAACCGACCGGACCGGACCGTCCTCGCGCCGAACCTGCCGCTCACCGGGCCGCCTTCTCCTCGCAGTGGCGGTTGATCTCCGCCAGCGCGGGCTCGGCGCGCAGCAGCGCCATGATCTCCTCGATCCCGAAGGCGTCGCCGTGCTCCGGCTCCAGCCGCGCGTACACCTCGCGGATGAAGCGCAGGTCCTCCGGGTAGTCGAGCTGCAAGCGGTAGTCCGGCGCGCGCCAGCGGCGCGGCGCGAAGAGCTGGAAGGCGCGGTAGCGCTCCGGGTGCTCGTAGAAGTGCAGGGAGACGTGCTCCCGCACGGCCGGGTCGTCCACCGTGCGCTCCACCTCCTCCAGGTCGCGGAGGCGGAAGACCTGCACGTCCATCCCCATGGGGAACGACAGGTCGCGGACGTTGTGGACCACGTCGCAGTCGTTCTCCAGGAAGGTGCGCACCCCCACGTCCACCAGCTCGGGGTCCAGCAGCGTGCAGTCGCCGGTGACCTCCACCACCACGTCGGAGTCCATCTTCCGCTGCGCCTCCACCACCCGGAGCAGCACGTCGTCCTCGCTGCCGCGGTGGACCGGCACCCCCTCGGCCCCGGCCCACGCCTCCAGCGCGTCGTCAGCGGGAGAGGTGGAGGTGGCCAGGACGATGCCGTCCAGCGTCTCGCACCGGCGCAGCCGCCGCACCAGCCGCGTCAGCGCAGGCACCCCGCCCACGTCCATCAGCACCTTCCCCGGGAGCCGGGACGAGCCCATCCGCGCTTCGATGGAGGCGACGACGCGGGGCACCGCTCAGACCCCCGCCGGGGCGAGCTCCGCCAGCGCCCCGCGGTTCGCGTGGACCTTGCGGACCGCCTCGCCCAGCAGCCCGGCCGTGCGGGCGTCCACGTCGTAGGCGCAGGTCTCGAACAGGAGCAGCTCGCTCCGGTGCAGCCGCTCCGCCACGGGGCACAGCCCCGCCGGGTACCGGCCGGCCGCCAGCGCGCTCCCGAACACCCCCGACTCCTCCGGGCGGCGCTGGAAGAGGGGGAGCAGGTAGAGCGGGCGCACGTAGCCGGCGCCGTGGGGGAAGCCCTCGGCCGCCAGGGCGCGGCTGAACGCCTCCCGGCTCACCCCGGCCGCCTCCTCGTCCAGGCGGAAGGCCCACACGTAGTACGCGTGGGTGCACCCCGGGCGCACGCGCGGCGGGGTGATCCCCTCCAGGTCCTCCGTCATGGCCGTGAGCGTCTCCGCCAGACGCACCCGCGGGCCGACGTGCTCGTCGATGCGGCGGAGCTGCTCCAGCCCCACCGCGGCGCTCAGCTCGGTGAGACGGTAGTTGAAGCCCACCAGGTTGGTGAGGTCCTGCACGTCGTACGCCTCCACCACGTTCTCCGCGTGGTTGCGGATCATCTGCATGCGCAGCGCGAGGTCGTCGTCGTCGGTCACGCACATCCCGCCCTCGCCGGTGTGGATGTGCTTGTGATAGTTCAGGCTGAACACCCCGACGTGCCCGATGGTGCCGGCGTGGCGGCCGTCCTCGCTCGCGAGCGGCCCCTGCGCGTTGTCCTCCACCAGCTTGATCCCGTGCTCGTCGGCCAGGGCGCGCAGGCGGACCAGCGGCGCGGGGTGGCCGAAGAGGTTCACGGCTAGGATGGCGCGGGTGCGCGGGGTGATCGCCCGGCGCACGGCGTCCACGTCCAGGCAGAAGGTCTCCGGCTCCACGTCCGCGAAGACGGGGACGCCGCCGTACACCAGCGGCGCCATGGCGGTGGCCGACATGGTGAGCGGCGGCACGATCACCTCGTCGCCGGGCCGGATGCCGATGGCGCCCATGGCCGCGTACAGCCCCGAGGTGGCGGAGTTCACCGAGACGGTGTGCCGCACCCGGAAGCGCGCGCTCCAGGCCGCCTCGAACTCCTTCACCCGGGGGCCGCCCAGGAACTGGTCTCCCGCGCTCCCGTAGAAGCCCGAGAGGCAGTCGGACTCCACCACGCGCTTCACCGCCTCGGCTTCCGCCGCCCCCATGGTGCGGTAGGGACGCAGGGGGTTCGGGAGGACGGGCTCGCCGCCCAGGATCGCCAGCTCCGCCATCTTCAGCTCCGCTCTCACTCCGGGCGCAGGCGCCCGAGGAGTATCTGGTCCACGTATTCGCCGTCGGAGTAGAACTGCCCGCGACGGACCCCCTCCACCTCGAACCCCGCCCGCTGGAACGCGCGCACCGAGCCCTCGTTGCCGCCGTAGCAGGAGGCGGTCAGCTTGCGCAGGTTCAGCGTGCCGAAGGCGTAGCCGGCCACCAGCGAGATCGCCTCGGAGGCGTATCCCTTCCCCCAGCAGTCCTTCTCGCCGATCAGCAGGCCGACGTCGCCGGTCCGGTGGATCCAGTCGATCGGCCCCAGCTTGATGTTGCCGATGTGCCGGTCGCCGTCGTGCAGGACGATCGCCAGGAACACGCTCGCGCGGTCGCCCAGCTTCCCCGCCACGAACTCCCGCAGCCCCTCCAGCGACTGCGGGTAGAAGCGGCTCTCCAGGTAGCGCGTCACCTCGGGGTCGTTCATCCAGGCGTAGTACGCCTCGCCCACGTCGCTGGGGCGCACCTCGCGCAGGTGGACCCGCTCTCCGGCGATGAAGCGGCTCTTCATTCGGCCTAGACC
Source organism: Longimicrobiaceae bacterium (assembly GCA_036259415.1). Taxonomy (GTDB): domain Bacteria; phylum Gemmatimonadota; class Gemmatimonadetes; order Longimicrobiales; family Longimicrobiaceae; genus JAFAYN01. The sequence goes on along the minus strand of DATABU010000225.1, from coordinate 18,328 downwards.
ACCTTGAAGGGGATCCCGTAGTTGGTCAGGAACGCCTTGGCGCGGATCGGGTTGTTGTCCCCGAAGTTGAAGAGGCTCCCGCAGGCGAGGGCGCTCGCCCCGGCCTCCAGGAACCCCGCCTTCAGGTGGTTGTAGTGCCCCGCCCCGCCGCACCCGATCACCGGCGCCGGAGAGCGCTCCACCACCCGGCGGACGAGCTCCAGGTCGTACCCCTCCATCGTCCCGTCGCGGTCGATGGAGTTGACCAGGATCTCCCCCGCCCCGTGCTCCACCACCCGCTCAACGTGCTCGTCCAGCCCCACCGCCTCCCGCCTGCGGCCGCAGTCCGAGTACAGGACGCACCCGCCGTCCGCGCCCTCGCGGCGCACGTCGATCCCCACCACCACCGCCTGCGCGCCGAAGCGGTCGGCGATCGCCCGCAGCAGGCCCGGGTCGCGGTAGGCGGCGGAGTTGACCACCACCTTGTCGGCGCCGGCGCGGATCAGCCGCGACGCGTCGTCCACGGAGCCGATCCCCCCGCCCAGCGCGAGCGGCATGAACACCTCCTCCGACACCCGCTCCAGCAGGCGGAGCATGGGCTCGACGGAGCGGTCCTCCCGGTCGATGTTCAGGAAGACCAGCTCGTCCGCGTTCTGCGCGTTGTAGACCTTGGACGAGGCGACGGGGTCCCCCACGTCGCGGTAGGCGCCGAACCGCACCGTCTTCACCAGGCGCCCGCCCACCAGGAGCTGGACGGGGATGATGCGCCGCTTCAGCACCGCCCGTCCCAGGCGCAGAAGTTGTCGATCAGCCGCAGCCCGTTGGCCTGGCTCTTCTCCGGGTGGAACTGGAAGCCCACGACGTTGCCGCGGCCCACGCCGGAGGCGAAGACCTGCCCGTACTCGGTGCTCCCCACCACGTCGTCCGGCGAGTCGGGCGCGAAGCGGTACGAGTGCACGAAGTAGAAGTCAACCCCGCTGCGCACGCCGCGCAGGACGGGGTGGTCGCGCCGCAGCTCCATGGAGTTCCACCCCACGTGGGGGATGGCGGGGACGAGGTCCGCGCGCAGCCGCTCCACGTGGCCGGGGACCAGCCCCAGCCCCGGGGTGGGGTCGCCCTCCTCGCCGGTGGTGGCGAGCAGCTGCATCCCCAGGCAGAGCCCGAGCAGCGGGCGCCCCGTGGACGCGTAGGCGCGCACCGGCTCGCGCAGCCCCTTCTCCTCGATCCGCCGCATGGCGGTGTGGAAGGCGCCCACCCCCGGAATGATCAGGTGGGTGAGGTCGTCCAGGGCTCCCGGCGCGTCCACCAGCTCGGGGTCCCACCCCAGGCTGTACACCGCGTTGGAGACGGAGCGCAGGTTCCCCATCTCCAGGTTGAGGATCCCGACCCGCGGCGCGGTCATCGCTCCCGGTACCAGGCGCCGAAGTCGGGGAGCTTCTCGCCCGGTTCGATGGCGGAGAAGTCCGGCTCGAAGGGCGGGACCACCGTCTTCAGGACGATGCGGTTGAACTCGTCCTCGGTGAGCCCCACGTAGCCCAGGAACAGGTCGAGCGACGGCGGCCGCTTCCCCTCGTGCTCGGCGATGAGCCGCTCCGCCTCCTCCTTGCCGATGCGGCCGTTGCGGAGGTCGAGCGCCGTCATCTGCGTCACCCGGCTGTAGCCCCGCTTGAGGTACTTGATGTAGTCGCGCACCCCCTGCACCCAGCACTCGATCTTCTCGTACGGGTAGCGGTCGAACGGCATGTTCTCCACCCGGTCGCCCTCCCAGCCCAGCTCGCGCCGGATCAGCTCCACGTTGCGCTTCACGTCCCAGGGGACGAATGAGCCCAGGCAGACGGAGCGGTAGCGGAGACGCCGCAGGTCGCGCACGGACGGGTAGGTGAACGGCGCCAGGTCGCGCGGGTCCAGCGGGAAGTCGCCGGAGATCATCCCGGCCATGTCCTCGGCGGTGATCCCCAGGTTGACGAAGCGGTTGAAGCGGGTCTCGTCCACCTCCTCGATCTGGTCGTCCTTGTAGTCGTAGTACGCGGTGTACTCCGACGACGGCTCGCCCCAGAAGATGAGCGGCGTGTTGTACTTGAGCGCCACGTGCATGGGATAGGAGAAGATCCCCGTGTGGCAGTGCCAGCAGAAGTCGCCCTTGCGGACGAGCGCCTCCAGCATGAGCCGCTTCACCACCTTCCAGTTGGGGGTGAAGGAGATCACGTCCACCCCCAGCTCGCGGAAGGTGCGCTCGTTGTTCTCGCGCAGCTTCGGGCGCATGAAGCCGTGGTTGAACTGCACCACCAGCGGCTTGATCCCGTACTCCTTCACCAGGTAGTACAGGGTGTAGGTGGAGTCCTTTCCCCCCGAGAAGGGGACGATGCAGTCGTACTCGTGCTTGCCGCGGTACTCGGCGATCAGCGCGTCGAGCCGGCGCCTGCGCTCGTCCCAGTCGATCGCGCTGTCCCGGTATTCCTTCTGCCGGCAGATGTTGCACACGCCGGCCGAGTCGAACTCGATGGTCTCGTACGTCTCGGGGAGGCCGCACCGGGTGCAGCGGGTGAGCCGGAGCACCGGGAGCGGGATCCCGCGCCCCGCCGTTCCCGCCGCGCCGCTCCCGCCGTTCTCCGCCGCCTGGCTGCCGTGGTACACTTCGGTCACTCCTGCGAACACGATGGATGCGCCTCCCCGCGCCGGGTCAGCCCCGGGCGCGGAAGGCGGGCGAGGGCACCGGACCGTCCAGGTACGCGGCGAGGTCGGCCCCCTCGGCCGCGAGCCGCCCCACGAACCGGAACGCCTCGGCGTAGGCCCGCAGCACGTGCTCCACGGCCGCGTAGTCCAGCGCCGCGCACACGTTGTGGGTGGCGAGCACCAGCACGCCGCGCCGCACGACCTCCTGCGACCAGAGCGTCTTGAGGACGGGGTCGTCCGCGCCCCCGGCGTCCAGGAAGCGCAGCAGCGTCCAGGCGGGGTGCCCGTGCGTGCGGAAGCGGTCGCCGAGCCCCGCCTCGGCGGCCAGCGCGTGGGCGCCGTCGGCCAGCTTGCGCCCGGCCGCGTGCATGCGCGGCAGCGCGTCGGTGTGCTCCAGCACGTCCAGCACCGCCATCGCCGCCGCCATCGCGGCCACGTCGCCGGCGAAGGTGAAGGAGACGAACACGTCGTCGAACGTCTGCATCACGTCCCGCCTGCCGACGATGCAGGATATGGGGTAGCCGTTCCCCATCGCCTTGCCGAAGGTGGCGAGGTCGGGGAGGACCCCGAACATCTTCTGCGCCCCGCCCAGCCCCATGTGGAAGCCGGTGCAGATCTCGTCGAAGATGAGCAGCGCCCCGTGCCGGTGCGCCAGCTCCCTGACCCCCTGGAGGTAGCCCTCCGCCGGCGGGAAGAAGTTGAACGGCTCCATGATCACCGCGGCGAACTCGCCCGGGTGCGCCGAGAGGAGCCGGTCCAGCGCCTCAAGATCGTCGTACGGGAAGGGGTGCGCCAGCTCGCGGACCGCCTCCGGGACCCCCGCCGTGCGCGAGGTGGTGCCGATGAACCAGTCCTGCCAGCCGTGGTAGCCGCAGGTCGCCACCCGGTCCCGCCGGGTGAAGGCCCGCGCGACGCGCACCGCCCCCGCGGTGGCGTCGGAGCCGTTCTTCCCGAAGCGCACCATCTCGGCGCAGGGGATCAGCCGGACCAGGCGCTCGGCCAGCTCCACCTCCAGCGGGTGCGCCAGCGAGAACGAGTGCCCCCGCCGGGCCCGCTCGTAGGCGGCGCGGTCCACTTCCGGGTGGGCGTACCCCAGCACGTTGGGGAGGAGCCCCTGGACGAGGTCCACGTACTCGTTGCCGTCCACGTCCCAGACGCGGGCCCCCTCGCCGCGCTCCAGGAACACCGGCGACACCCCGCGGATGTGCTGGCGCCAGCTCTTGGAGTAGGTCTGGGCGCCGCCGGGCACCACCGCGGCGCTGCGCCGCAGCAGCTCCTCGCTGCGCTCCAGCCGGAGCGGCGGGGCCGCTTCGCCGGCGGCGGCTTCGAACAGGGACCTGTAGTATCCCCGGTTGGAGATGTCGGCGCCGTCGCGCGCTCCGACTTCCAGGGCTGCCTTCATGATGGTCTCGTAGCTGTGGGGCTGCGCCCCGATCTCGTCCAGTCTCGCCCAGACGCGGCGGACGTACTCCAGGTCCGCGGGCTCGTCCACCGTCCAGCGGAGCCCCTCGCCGCCCAGCCCGTCACGGTGCAGGTGCGCGTGTCTGCGCACGGCCTCCGAGCGGCGGAGCCAGGGGGTGACGTGCTCGCGGTCGGGCCCCGGCTGCGCCTCGCGCAGCGCCCGCTCCAGCGCGCCGCGGTGGAACACCTCCACGTCCAGCCCGTCGGGCCGCGTGTACGGGTCCACGTTCGACGCGTAGTCCGCGCCCGACGCGCGGAAGGCGGCCACCACCTCGTCCACGGTGTCCGGCGTGTGCAGCGGGCAGTCGCCGGTGAGCCGGACCACCACCTCCGCCCCGTGCGACAGGGCGGCGCCGGCGAAGCGCGCCAGCACGTCGTCCAGCTCGCCGCGGTAGACGGGGACCCCCGCCGCCTCCAGGTGCGCGGCCAGCTCGTCGTCGCTGGGGTCGGCGGAGGTGGCCACCACGACCGCGTCCAGCTCCCGGGCGCCGCCGAGCTGCCGGACCAGCCGCTCGACCAGGGTGACCGGCCCGACGGGCGCGAGCACCTTCCGGGGGAGTCGCGTGGACGAGGTCCGCGCCTGGATCACCGCTACGGTCCTGGACATCGGCATCGATTCCGCTCGTCTTGAGTACGGCGCGCCGCGACCCGCGTCACCAGCGTCGCGGATCGAGGACGCGGGGGTCCACCGGACCCGCCACGGCCTCCCGCGCCGCGCGCGCGAACGCCTGGACAGTGGGCGGGTCGAGCGAGACCGCCCGCGCCACGGGCGCGAGCTGCTCCGGGGCGTCCACCCCGACCACCAGCCGGTCGCCGCGGCGGCACGCCCCCAGCACCACGGCGCAGAGCAGCGCGGCGGGCTCCTCCCCCACCCCGGCCGCCGCCGCGGCGACCGCACCCGCCAACGCTCCCGCCCCGGGGACCCTGGCTTCGGCGGCGGCGGGCGGCGAGGCGAGCAGCCCCTGGAGGTACACCGAGCGGAGGTCCAGCGCCACGGGGGCGCCGGCACGCCCGGCCAGCGCCCCCAGGTCGAACAGGTTGCCGGGGGCCTGCACCCGCTCCACCCCCGCGCAGGCGACCGCGGCTTCCACCCCGTCGCGGCCGTAGACGCTCTGCCCGGCCGCCGCGTCACAGGCCCGCGCGGCCGCCGCGGCCTCCTCCCACTCCCGCCCTCCGGCCCCGCCGTGCGTGAGGAGCGTCCGGCTCGCCGCGTCGGGGAAGCGCGCCAGCGCCCGCTCCACCCGGCCGCCGATCCCGGGCCCCTCGCCGGGCTTCACCTTGGTGACCACGTGCGCCTCGCCGGCGACCCCGCGCCCGCGCAGCCAGCGCTCCAGCCGCGCGGCGGACTCCCCGTACGCCTCGGCGGTGTCGAAGGCGCGGATCCCCAGCGCCCAGGCCGCGTCCAGCACGGCCCGCGCGGCGTGCTCCGGCATCGTCCCCGCGCCCGCCCGCGCCCCGTAGGGGAGGCCGAGCTGCACCGTCCCCAGGACGACCCGCTCCATCCCGCGCGCGGCGCCGGGCTCAGCCACCGCCCACCAGGTCCCAGGTGAGCGGCGTCCCGCGGGGGATCGCCCGGGCCGCTCGCTTGCCGAGCACCACGTCCAGGAACCGGGGCGACATCCCGTAGCCGGGGCGGATGGACCGCACGCTCTCGCGGGTGAGCTCTTCGCCCGGCGCCAGGTCCCGCACCACGAACAGGGAGCGGCGGAACACGGTGCTCCCCTCCTCGGCGACGCCCGGCCCGAAGCCCGCCGTGCCGATCATGGCCTCGGCGCGCCGCACGTCGTCCACCAGGGCGCGGAACTCCGCCGGCTCCAGCGAGAAGTGGCTGTCCACCCCGCCGTCGGCCCGGTCGAGCGTGAAGTGCTTCTCCACGAAGCAGGCGCCGAGGGTCACGGCGACCACCGGGGCGGTGGTGCCCAGGCTGTGGTCCGAGAGGCCCACCGGGCACCCGGTCGCCTGCGCCAGCACCGGGAGGGTCGCCAGCTTCATGGACGCGTCCGGGGCCGGGTAGCTGCTGGTGCAGCGCAGCAGCAGCACCTGCTCGCAGCCGGCGCCCCGCAGCACGTCCACCGCGTGGGCGATCTCCTCCAGGCTGGCCATGCCGGTGGAGAGCACCACGGGCTTCCCCGTGCGCCCGACCGCCCGCAGCAGGTCGTCGTCCACCAGCTCGAACGAGGCGACCTTGTGCACCGGCGCGCCCAGCTCCTCCAGCAGCTCCACGGCCGTGGCGTCGAAGGGCGTGGAGAACACGTCGATCCCGCACGAGCGGGCCTCATCGAAGAGCCGCGCGTGCCAGTCCCACGGGGTGTGCGCCTCCCGGTAGAGCTGGTACAGCGTCCGTCCGCCCCAGGGGCCGTCGCCGGGCACGACGAAGAGCCCGCTGCCGCAGTCGATGGTCAGCGTGTCGGCGGTGTACGTCTGCAGCTTGATCGCGTCCGCCCCGGCCTCCGCCGCGGCGTGGACGGTGTCGAGCGCGCGCTGCAGGTCGCCGTTGTGGTTCCCGGAGAGCTCGGCCACCAGGTACGCCGGGTACCCGGGGCCGACGCTCCGGCCGTTGATCTGGATCTCCATCCTCACTCCACGCCCGTCTCCCGGGACCAGAACTCCCTCACCCCCTCCTCCGCCCGCTCCTCCCTCCACCCGAGCCTCCGGAACACCCGCAGCGACCGCTCGTTGGCCTCCATCACCCGGGCCCGCACCGCCACGCCGGGGTGGGCGCCGCGGACCCACGCCACGCCCGCGCGCACCATCGGCCCGGAGCGCCCTTCGCCCCTCGCCTCCGGCGCGACCACGTAGCTGAGCCGGGCGGTGCGCCAGCCGTCCCCGGTGTCGAAGCGGATCGACCCCACCGGGCGCCCGTCCGCGCTCCGCGCGACCAGCACCGCGTGCGCGGCGTCGGCGAGCGCGCGCTCCAGCCAGGCGACGTGATCGGCCCAGGCGATGGGATCGCGCCCGAACGAGGCCGCGCGGGTCCCCGCGTCGTTCGCCCAGAGCCAGAGCGCGTAGGCGTCGCCGGCCGCGGCGGGGACGACCCGGAGCGGAGCCGTCACGCCCCCGCTCCCCGGCGCGCCGCCAGCGCCCGCAGGGTCCGGGCGACGTGCGCCCCGCCCGGCCGGATCCGCGGGAGCGGGGCCGCCCGGCCGTGCGCCTCCCCCAGGGCGCGGGCGAGCGCGGCCGGGTCGCGCAGCGAAGTCGCGTCCACCCCCGGGGCGCCGGACTCCACGGCCCAGCGGAACACCCGCTCCTGGTTCGCGGCGGTCTTCACCACCACCATGGGGATCCCGACAGCGGCCGCCTCCCACACAGACGATCCGGACGCCGTCACCAGCACCCCGCAGCCGGAGACCTCCCGCCACGGGTCCGACGCCGGGATGCCGCCCCAGCCCGGGGGAGTCCAGCCCCCCACGCCCCGGAAGCGCGCCTCCCCGAGCTCAGCCGCCAGCCTCCCGAGCGCGTCGCGGAGGTGGGGCGGGACGTCCCCGCCGCCCAGCATCACCGCGGTGGTGCCGGGGCCGCACGGCCGCCACGGGGGGAGGCCGGTCCGCACCGGGACGAAGGCAGCCCCCGCCAGCACCTCGCCCGCGAAGCCGGGGTAGAGCGCGGGGGTGGCGCAGGCGCTCGGGTTCCAGACGGCGTCGTACCCCGCCGGGACCTCCCCGCCCAGGTCGTCCACCAGCACGCGGAGCGCGGCGCCGGGCGCCCCGGCTCCCTGCCGACGGCGCCCGGCGTCGTAGCTGTCGGCCACCAGCACCGCGCCCGGGAGCGGCCCGGCACCCGACGCCTCCACCCGTACGCCGGCCGCGGCGAGCCGTTCCCGCACGAAGGGGATGGACACCTCGCCGGCGAGGCGCACCACGCCGCCCGCCCCGGCGGCCCATTCCTCGGCGAGGCTCGCCAGGCGCATCGCGTGCCCCGCGCCGCACTCGGGCGTGGCGTCGGCCAGGAGGTGAAGCGGCGGGCCCACGCGCGTCAGGCCGCGAAGCGCTCCGCCACCTTGACGACGGCGGCGACCACGTCGTCCGCGTCGCCGTCCGTCATCTGCGGGAACATGGGGAGGGTGACGAGCCGCTCGTAGGCGTCCTCCGCCACCGGGCACGTCCCCGGTCCCGTGCCGAACCGCTCCCGGTAGAACGGGTGCAGGTGCACGGGGATGTAGTGCACGTTCACCCCGATCCCCTCGGCGCGAAGCGCGGCGAACACCGCGGCCCGGTCGGCGGAGAGCCGGCCGGTGTCCAGCAGCACCGTGTACAGGTGGTAGGCGTGCGACACGCCCGGCCGGACCGCCAGCGGGCGCACGGCGGGGACGGCGGCGAGGGCGGCGTCGTAGCGGGCCGCGATCTCCTGCCGCCGGCGCACGAACGCCGGGAGCTTGCGGAGCTGGCTGAGCCCCAGGGCGCACTGGAAGTCGGTGATCCGGTAGTTGTACCCCAGCTCCACCATCTCGTAGAAGAAGCCGCCCTGCTCCGCCCGCTGCCGGTGGTCCGAGGTGATCCCGTGGTTGCGGAACACCCGCATCCGCCGCGCGAGCTCGGCGTCGTCGGTCGCGACCATCCCCCCTTCGCCGGTGGTCAGGTGCTTGACCGGGTGGAAGGAGAAGGTGCTCAGGTCGGCCAGCGAGCCGACGGGGCGCCCCCGGTCGCTCCCCCCCACCGAGTGCGAGGCGTCGTCCACCAGCGCCAGCCCGTGCCGCTCCGCGAGCGCGCGCAGCGCCTTGTAATCGCAGGGCTGCCCGGCGTAGTCCACCGCCACCACCGCCCGCGTGCGGGGGGTGATCCGCGCCTCCACGGACGCCGGGTCGACCAGCAGGGTGCCCGGGTCCACGTCCGCGAATACCGGGGTCCCGCCCTGGTAGACCACGCAGTTGGAGCTCGCCGCAAAGGTCATGGCGGGGACGATCACCTCGTCGCCCGGCCCGATGCCCAGCGCGTGCATCGCCGCGTGCAGCGCCGCGGTGCCGTTGCTCACCGCCACCGCCTCCGCCGCTCCCGCCGACTCCGCGAAGGCCCGCTCGAACTCCGGGACCAGCGGGCCGGTGGTCAGCCAGTCCGAGCGGAGCGCGCGGACCACCGCTTCCACGTCGTCGTCGTCCAGCCACTGCCGGCCGTACGGCAGCACCTCCGAGCGGACCGGCGTCCCGCCCTCCAGCGCGAGGCTACTCGACACCGACGAGCGCCTCGTCGAGCCCGATCATCTCCCGGAGCTGCGCCTCGGAGAGCCACTGCGTGTTCGTCTCGCTGCTGTAGCGGAACCCCTCCGGGCAGTGCGTCCCGCCGTTGCGCCGTCCGTACGCCACCGGGTCCCACTCGTCGAAGGAGGGGAGGATGGCGAAGTAGTCCTCGTACTCCAGCGTGTGGCGGGCGTCGTCCTCGGCCACCATCACCTCGTGCAGCTTCTCGCCGGGCCGGATCCCCACTACGCGGGTCTCGCACTCGGGGGCGACCGCCCGGGCCAGGTCCATGATGCTCATGCTGGGAATCTTGGGGACGAAGATCTCGCCGCCCTGCATCCGCTCCAGGCTGCGCAGCACGAACTCCACCCCCTGCTCCAGCGTGATCCAGAAGCGGGTCATGCGCTCGTCGGTAACGGGGAGCACCCCCGTCTCGCGCATCTTCAGGAAGAAGGGGACCACGCTCCCCCGGCTCCCCACCACGTTCCCGTAGCGCACCACGCTGAACCGCGTGCGGTGCGGGCCGGAATAGTTGTTGGCCGCGGTGAACAGCTTGTCGGAGCACAGCTTGGTGGCCCCGTACAGGTTCACCGGGTTGCACGCCTTGTCGGTGCTGAGGGCGATCACCTGCTTCACGTCCCGGTCGATGGCCGCGTCGATGATGTTCGCGGCGCCCAGGACGTTGGTCTTGACCGCCTCCAGCGGGTTGTACTCGCAAGCCGGCACCTGCTTCAGCGCCGCGGCGTGGATGACCACGTCCACCCCGTCGAAGGCGCGGTACAGGCGGTCGCGGTCGCGCACGTCCCCGATGAAGTAGCGGATGTTGTCGTAGACCCGCTCGGGGAACCGCTGCCGCATCTCGAACTGCTTCAGCTCGTCGCGGCTGAAGACGATCAGCTTCTTGGGCTCGTACCGCTGCAGCACCGTCTCGATGAACCGCTGCCCGAACGAGCCGGTTCCGCCGGTGACGAGAACGACCTTGTTGTCTAGCATTTCACTCCCAGGCACGCGTCGGGAACCGGCCACCCTCCCGGGTCCGGTCGGCGACAGGATGAGGTCCAGAATACCTGCGGGACGCCCGGCTCACGGCGTCCGGGCCAGGTCCTCCCGCTCCGCGCGGGAGAAGAAGTCCACGTACCAGTCGAGCGCCTCGCGCAGCCCCTCCCGCACCCGGTGGGTGGGGCGGTAGCCGAGCCGCGACCGGATCTTGGAGATGTCGGCGTGCGAGTGCCGGATGTCCGCGGCCCTGAAGTCGCCGTGGACGGGCTCGGCGCAGGCCAGCTCCGGCCGCTCGACCGCCAGCTCGTCCCGGATGGCGGCGAACAGCTCGTTCAGCGTGGTCCGCTCCCCGCACGCCACGTTGTAGACCTGGTCGGTGGCGTCCGGGTCGTCCGTGGTCGCCGCCAGCAGGTTCGCCTGCACGACGTTGTCCACGTAGCAGAAGTCGCGGCTCGTCTCCCCGTCGCCGTTGATGCGGCACTCCCGCCCCGTCAGCAGGCTCCCCACCCAGCGGGGGATGACCGCGGCGTAGGCGCCGTCCGGGTCCTGCCGCCGGCCGAAGACGTTGAAGTAGCGCAGCCCGATGGTCTCCAGCCCGTATGCGCGCTGGAAGACGCCGGCGTACAGCTCGTTCACGTACTTGCTGACCGCGTACGGCGAGAGCGGCCGCCCGATGACGCCCTCGGTCTTGGGGAGGCCCGGGTGGTCTCCGTAGGTGGAGCTGGACGCGGCGTAGACGAAGCGCCCCACCCCGGCCTCGCGCGCGGCGAGGATCACGTTCAGGAAGCCGTCCACGTTCACCTGGTTGGTGGCCACGGGGTCGGCGAGCGACCGCGGCACCGAGCCGAGGGCGGCCTGGTGGAGGACCACGTCCACCCCGGCGCACGCATCCCGGCAGGCGCGGGGGTCGCGGATGTCGCCCTCGACGAAGCGGAGCCGCCCGGCGGACTCTCCCGCCCCCGCGCGCACTTCCTCCAGGTTGCGGCGGTGGCCGGTGGCGAAGTTGTCCATCCCCACCACCGACTGGCCCAGCTCCAGGAGGGCCTCCACCAGCGCCGAGCCGATGAAGCCCGCCGCGCCGGTGACGAGCCAGGTGCGGGGCCGGGCCCGCAGCTCCTCCCGGACGCGCTCGACGCGGCGGACCTCCCCGCCCGGCGGGCCGGCCACGCTCCCGCTCCGCGGCACCGCGCTCATCGCCCCGCCGCGGTGGGCACGCGGGGGCCGCCGTTCCGCCGCCGGGAGAAGCCGCCCCGGATCTCGTCCCAGGCGGCGAAGAACGCGGCGTTCTGCGGGTGGTCGCGGGAGCTGCGCAGGTAGTCGCGGAGGTAGGCGGCCACCGCCCCCAGCGCGAGCCCCAGCACCGCGGCGAACACCAGGCGGAAGGGCAGTCCGGCGCCGGCGGGCGACCTGGGCACCAGCGCGCGGTCGATCACCGTCACCACCGGCAGGTTGTTGTTCGCGTCGATCTGCGCCTCGGAGAAGGCGGCCATGAGCGACACGTACACCTGCTCGTCCTTGGTGTACTCGCGCATGAGCCGGGTCACGTCGCGCCTCAGCTCCGCGGTGCCGCCCAGGGGGACGAACACCTCGCCCTGGTTCTGGCCGGAGGAGGTCAGGCGGCGGAGCAGCCGGCGCATGTCGGCGAGGACTGCGCTGGCCGCGACCAGCTCCGGGTGGTCCGGCGTGGCGATTCGCCGCAGCTCCCCGACCTTAACCTCCTGCCGGTAGATCTCCTGCTGGAGGGCGGCCGCGGCCTCCACCGTCTTCTCGGCCTGCTCCTTGATCGCCGGGGCGTTCTCGCTGCGCTGGAACTGCAGCAGCCGCTCCTCCGACGCCTCCAGCCGCGTACGCGCCTCGCCGAGCTGCCGCTCCAGGAAGCGCTGCTTCTCCACGGACGACTCGGCGGCGACGCGGGCGGCGGTGGCGTTGATGGCGACAGGGAACTCGTTCGCGATCCTCGCCGCCAGTGCGGGGTCCCGGGCCGTGACCTGCACGATGATGGAGCCGTCCGGCGCGCTCTCCACGTCGGTGCCCTTGTCCAGGATCTCCCGGACCGTGGCCTCGCCCTCTGCCCCGCCGCCCGCCTGCGCCTTCACCCGCTCGGCGATCAGGTCGTTCACCGAGCGCCCCTTGTGCAGGATCGTCTCGATCAGCTTCTGGTTGGGGCTGCCCCCCAGCGCCAGCGACGGGAGGGTGATGCCGAGCTGCTTGGCGACCATCGCTCCGGCGCCGCCCCCCTGGGTGCGGTCCTGGGCGAGGAAGAGCACGGTCTTCGCCGCATAGCGCTTCGGCTGCAGCAGGAAGACCGCCAGCGCCGCCGCCACCACCACCAGGACCGTCGCGGCCACCGTCCGCCACTGTCGCAGCAGCACGGCGACCAGGCCCAGGATGTGGATGCCCTCCAGGGGCTCGGACCCCGCTTCTCGCTCACGCATGGCGATCACTCTGTTCCTTCTGAAGCTGGCGGCGCACCGCGGCTACGGGTTGTCGTCGGGGAAGAGCGCCCGGAAGGTGAACACCAGCCCCACCACCGTGGTGATTGCGGCGCTGGCCGTCTGCAGCGTCGCCAGGTAGTTGCGCCGCTCCCGGAAGGGCACGATGACCATGTCGCCGGGGTGGATCGTACGCGCCTCCCGGGCGGTGAGGCGGGTGCCCCAGCTCCCCCGCAGCACGAGGATGTCGTCGCGGTCCGCCCGGCGGCCGTACCCGCCCGCCAGGCGGATGTAGTAGTCCGCGTCCTTCGCGGAGGCGTGCTGCACCACCCCCGGCTGCAGCACCGCCCCTAGCACCACCACCTCGCTGCGGCGGCGCGGCACCGAGAGCGTGTCCCCGTCCTGGAGCGTCTGGTTGTACGCGTCGGCGCCTTCCACGAACAGCCGCGGGAAGTCGATCACCACGCGGCTCTCGTCGCCCTGCGTGCGGATCTGCATGATCTGCTGCTCGGTCCGGTTCAGCAGCTCGGAGGGCACCCTCGCCAGGTCGATCCGGGCGGCGTTCTGCGAGCGCGACCTGCGCAGCGTCGCTTCCAGCAGCGAGGCGTCCGGGGTGAACCCGCCCGCCATGTCCACCAGCTCGCGCACCGTGGTCTCCCCCGGGACGACCGGGTACACCCCCGGCCGGTCCACCTGCCCGAGGACGGTGGCGGTCTTCTGCTCCTTGTAGTTCGCCTGCCAGGCCACGTACACGGCGTCGAAGGGACGCAGGATGAAGCGCCGGCCCGGCTCCCCCACCACCTCCGCGCGCGAGAAGGTGTGGAACTCCCGCCGCTGGGCGTCCACGAAGCGGGTGACCCGGACCGTGTCGGCCGAGCTGGCGGGGAAGTCCCCGCCGCCGTTGGCGATGCGCACCAGCTCCGCGAGCGATTCGCCCGGACGGTACTCGTACGTCCCCGGGAAGGACACCCGGCCGCGGACCTCCACCGTCTGGTCGACGGTCGGCACCACCAGCGCGTCACCTTCGCGGAGCGTGGGGTTCGACGCGAGCTCGCCCAGCTGGCGGAAGCGCAGCAGGTCGACCATGACGGTGTCGCCCGAGGAGCGCCGGAGCAGCACGTTGCGTCGGGGCACGCGGTGTCCGCCCTCCTCGGGGAGCACCTCGCTCACGCGCGTCGCCGAGGTGGCGACCCGCACCCCCGGCTGGGGCACGTCCCCCACCACGAACACCTTGAAGGTGCGAACCTGCGCCAGCGTCACGCTGACGCTGACGTCGCGGTAGAGCCGCGACACCAGCTCGCGGACCTGCGACTCGGCCTGGTTCAGGTTCCGGCCCAGGACCCGGGTCACCCCGAACCCAGGCACCACCAGGGTCCCCTCCGGGGTGACCGGCACCGTCATCATGCGGCTCACCGCCCCCACCACGGAGATGCCGAGGACGTCCCCGGGCCCCAGCTGGTACTCCGTGCGGCTCACCGGCGCGTCCAGGATCGACGGCATCACGGGGGTGTCGGCGTACTGCGCCCGATTCTCCCCCTGGCCGTTCGGGAACGCGCGCCGCCACTCCGCGGACGTGGTGTCGACGCCGGCCACGCCGCCTCCCTGCGCCCCCGCCGCTCCGACCGCCATGGTGCACAGAAACGAGAAAGCCGCCACGCCGGACGTGAACGCCCCGCGCAGCTCACCGGGAAACCGCATATTCGGCACTTCTTTCGTGACCAGGGTTCGCGCCGGCCGGGCGGGGAAAGGCCGCACCGTCCCGCCTAGAACGAGCTGCTGACCGACAGCCCGGCGTTGAGGTTGAAAACATTTGAATCGAAGTAACGTCTCCGATTGTATACACCTGCGAGTTCCCCCGCAAGCTCCCACCGCCCGACGAAGCGGAGCACTTCCGCCCTCAGGGTGTGGTACGAGTCGACCCCCTGGGAGCTGGAGCCGTACCCCCACATGATCGGAGCGTCGTCCTGGCGGAGGGCCCGGTCCCAGGAGATGCTCCAGCGGCCGCCCGGCTGATAGTACTCGGCCGCGAGCGTCGATCCGGCGCCCCCGTAGATCGCCGGCGAGCCCAGGAACTGCCCGCGGTGGGTGTGTCCCTGCCGGAGACCGGTGTGGTAGTAGAAGCTCCCCTCGGGGCGAACCCGCGAGAGATGGGTCACCTGCGAGTTCGTGACCTCGCCGTGGACCGCCACCCGCTCGGTCCCGGACCGCTCCCAGACCTTGCTCAGGCCGAGGGTGTAGGCGCTCTGGTGGTCGGGCTCGAGCACGAAGTCGCGGAAGTCCCAGTTGTGGTCGTCCCTGCCGTACTCGCCGTACACTTCGAAGCCGCTCCCCGGGAGAACCGCGCGGAAGAAGAGCGAGGCGAGCTGGTTGCGGACCTCCGCGTCCTCGTTGTCGTCCCGGTCGTCGAGCCCCACCTTGAGGAAGCCCTGCAGCGGAAGGAGCAGGTCGGCGCGGTCCACGCCGTCCGCCGTCCAGGGAGCATGGAAGAAGCGCGTCAGGCCCACCTCCAGCCCCGGGAGGCCGCGCGGGGTGAACGTCGCCACCAGGCCGGACATCAGGCGGCGGCTGGAATCGCTCGGCATCCCGGAGTACTCGGACTGCTCCAGCCGCCCCCAGACCAGCCGCCCGTGCACCTTCCCGACCCACAGGTCCACCGGCCGCGAGGTGCCGGCGAAGGCGTGGACGAACCCGGGTGCGTTGCCGCCCAGGATCACGGGGTTGTACCGCGCCGGGCCCCACTGCTGGTTCGCGGAGGAGACGCCCAGCGCGACCGGGCCGAGGTCCGCGCGGACCGTGCTCTGGCCGGGGTCGATGCGGGCGTAGGTGCCGTCGCCGAACCGCTGCGGCGAGTCCACCAGGTCCGGCCACCGGGCGTCGGCGAACGCGAGCCGGCCCTCGTAGCCGTTGGCCTGCAGGTCGAACTCCCGGTTCTCCGCCCAGAAGGCGACCGGGGCGACGGTGACCGACAGGGGGCCCAGGACCGCGGAGAAGCCGGCCTGCAGCGACACCGTGGCGCCGCGCCCCGACCAGACCGCCCCGTCGTTGGCGCCGTAGGGGAAGGCCGTGTTGTACTCGACCCCGACCCGGGGGCGCACCAGCCCCGCCCGCAGGCCCGACCCCGGCCCGGACGGGACCGCGAAGCGCCCGCCCCACGGGTGCACGGACTCCGGGGCGAGGAGCCGTTCCACCTCTCCGGGCGAGAACGACCGGACGGACCAGGGATACAGGCCCGCGTCGCCGGTGACCTGGAGCAGGCGGAGGTAGTCCTCCAGTTCGCTCCCGACGAACGTCTCGTTCCTGGGATCGGTGGGCCGGACCTGCGCGCCGAGCGAAGCGCCCGGCGCCAGGGCGAGCGCCCCCACGACGCAGGTGAGCAGACGTGTGCGGCGGGACGAAAGGCTCAACGTGATCGCCGTGCTGAGGCCGGGGCAAGACGGCCGCCGCCGGCGGCGGCGGCGTGTAGACTGAAGCGTGCAAATATGTTATTCTGCCTCGCCTCTGTCTAGTCCACGAACCGCGCCGCGGAACCGATCCACTCTCCATCCCGATGCTCGCTCTGCAATCGTTCGTCCGGCGCGCGGCACTCGCCGTCGCCCTGGCCGTGGCCGCGGCGCCCGGCTCCGGGCAGGCACAGGACACACTCGACGTGCAGCCGGGCGGCCTCACCCGGCTGTCCACCCTCGGCAGCGACGCGGACGACCGCGCGCGCGTGGACCAGCTCCTGGGGCGGGCCCCCGCGGACGGCTGGCTGCTCCGCTCCCCCTCCTCCACGGCCGCCCCGCTCCGGGGCGGCCGCGGCCCCCTGCGGTGGGCGCTGGTCGCGCCCGAGCTCTCCCTGTCATGGAACTCGGCCCTCCCCTGGTCGCAGAACGACGGGCCGGCGTGGGCCGGGAAGGGCGTCAGCGTCTGGGCGCTCGCGGGAGTGCGCGTGGAGTACGGGCGCGTCTTCGCGGTCGCCGCGCCGCAGGTGGGAATGGCGCAGAACCGGAACTTCGGACCGCTCCTGCCCGTGCAGATGGAGCAGGACAGCTTCACCCCGCCGTGGTACAGGGCACCCGACTGGTACCCAAATCCGTCGCCGGCCGACCTCCCGCTCCGCTTCGGCGACGAGCCGATCTGGGCGGTCCACCCGGGCCAGAGCACGCTCGGGGTCCACCTGGGCCGCGTGGACGCCGGCGTCTCCACGGAGAACCAGTGGTGGGGGCCGGGGATCCGGAACGCCATCGTGATGAGCAGCAACGCCCCCGGCTTTCCCCACCTGTTCCTGCGGACCGCCTCCCCCTGGCGGACCCGCGCGGGGGCCGTGGAGGCGAAGCTGATCCTGGGTGCGCTGGGCGAGTCGGAGCAGTTCCGGGACGGCTCTGCGGACGGGGTCCGCTCGCTGAGCGGGCTCGTCGCCACGTTCAGCCCGGCGGCCGAGCCGGACCTCACGCTCGGGATCTCGCGCACGGTGCAGTCGGCGGTGGACGGCGTCGGCTCCGTGTTCCCGCGCGGCGCGGACGTGCTCCTGCGTTGGCCGTCCGCCTCGCCCGACTCGTCGGACGCGCGCGCCACCCAGCTCCTCTCGCTCTTCGGCCGGTGGATCTTCCCCCGCGAGGGGCTGGAGGTCTACGCCGAGTGGGCCCGGCACGAGATGCCCGAGAGCTTCGGCGACTTTCTCGACTATCCCAACCACTCGCAGGGCTACACGCTCGGCCTGCAGTGGGCGACGCGTGTCGGCGTGGGCCCGGACGACCTGCTCCGGCTGCAGACCGAGGTGACCTCGCTGGAGCAGAGCGCCTCGTTCCGCGTCCGCCCGGTCGGCTCGTTCTACACCAGCACCGTCGTGCCGCAGGGGTACACGCACCGGGGGCAGGTGATCGGAGCCGCCATCGGCCCCGGCGCGTCCAGCCAGTGGGCCGCGGCCGACTGGCTCCGCGCCGGGGGGCGGCTGGGCGTGTTCGTGGGCCGGGTCCGGTGGGACAACGACGCCTTTCTCACCACGCCCAGGGCGACCATCTACCCCTGGGCGTGGCTGGCCCACGACGTCTCGCTCTCCGGCGGAGTGCGCGCGGGGCTGCGACTCCCTGCCTTCCAGGTGGACGCGGAGCTGGCCACCACCAAGCGCTACAACTACCTGTACCAGAACGCCGGGCACAGCTGGGAGACCGCGGAAGACGGAGTCGACGTCCGCAACCATACGCTCCGCCTGACCGTCACGCCCGCGGTGCCGCGCCGGCGCCCGGTGGTGGTCCCCGAGGCGCCGCCTCCGCCTCCGTACACCGGTCGGGCCGTGCCGATGCCGGCGGACTCCGCCGTGGCGCCGGTCCCGTTCCGGGCGGCGCGTCCCGACAGCGTCGTCGCGGTGCCGCCGCTCCCGGCCGACACGCTCCGCCCGTCGACCCCGCCCGTGCCGCCCGTGACGGCCGCCCCTCCGCGCACGCACCGGGTGCAGCCCGGGGAGACCCTCTACGGGATCGCGCGCCGGTACGGCGTCCGCGTGGAGGAGCTCCGGGCAGCCAACCGCCTGGCCGGCGACGCCGTCCGCGCCGGCCAGGAGCTGGTCATCCCCGCTCCCCGCTAGGACGGTCCGCCGGCACGAGCGAGCCCGCCGCCCCGCATCGCGGGATGGCGG
>DATABU010000224.1:0-2399 GCA_036259415.1 Longimicrobiaceae bacterium | reverse complement strand
CCGCGCGCGACGCACGCCGCTTCCTGGAGCGCGCCGGAGAGCCCGCGCAGCCGTCGCGCCCGCTCCCGCTCCCGCCGGGGACGCCCATCGGCGGGTAGCGCCGGCGCCGGACGCACGCCGGAGCCGTCCGCCCCCCGGCGGGCGGCTCCTTACACTTCCCGAACAAATCGGCCTCCCGGCCCCGCCCCGGCCGCGGTAGATTGCGGCTCCGGGGCGACCCGCCCGCGCGCCCGTGCTCCCTCCCGGAGGACCCCCGTTGTTCCGCTCCCCCGCCCCACGAGGGTCCGTCCCCGGCTCCGGCCTGGACCTGCTCGTCGCCGGGATGCTGGCCGGCGCGCTGGCGCTGGCCGGCGTGCTGGCGTGGCAGGCGGTGGACGCCGCGCGCTCGCACCGGGTCGCCGCGGTGCGGGCGCTTCGCGACTACGCGGCCTTCGCGGCCGCGGAGCTGGGTCGCCGCACGCACGGGACGCTGGAGACCGCGCGGATCACGGCGGAGCACTTCCCCACGGCCGCCGCGGACGGGCTCCCCGCCGGCCGGGCCATTCCCGGCGCCGCCGAGTGGGCCGCGGCGGCCCGGGAGCAGGACACCTGGTGCGAGTGCCTGGGCGAGACGGACGGCTACCTGGTCCTGGACCTGCGCACCGGCGCGGCCGACTGGTGGGGGACGGCCCCGGCCGCCGCGCGCGCCTGGACGGTGGAGCGGGTGCGCGCCGCGGCGGACTCCGCCGCCGGGGGGCCGCGGGAGGTCTCGCTCTTCGGCGACGTGGAGGGGCGGCGGGCGACCAACCAGTACCAGATGCGCATCCGCCGCAACCATGCCGCGGTCGGCACCGTCGCCGGGGTGCCGCGGGCGCTGGTGTTCACGGTGGTGCGGGACGACGCGGGCCGGCCGCGGGCGGCCTACGCCCTGACCGGGGAGCTGGCGTCCATGGTGGCCCCGGTCGCGGAGCGCGTGGTCTCGCGGCACCCCCTGCTGCCGCCCTCGCTCGCGGGCGGGCTCCCGAACGACTCCCTCCTCTCCGTGCGCGTGGACGCGCCGGACGGCACCCCGCTCTTCCGCGCCGGGAGCGCGCTGGACGCGCGCTTCGCCGCCGCCGACACCTTCCGGGGAGGCTTCGGCGGGACGGTGGTGCGGGTGGCGCTCCGTCCCGGGGCAGCGGAGCGGCTGCTGATCGGCGGGCTCCCGCGCTCGCGCGTCCCCGCGGCGCTCGGGCTGCTCGCGCTGGCCGCGGGGCTGGTGGGGGCCGCGGCCGTGCAGCTCCGCCGGCGCGGCGCCCTGCTGCGCATGCGCGCCGACTTCGTCTCCGGGGTGTCGCACGAGCTGCGCACGCCGCTGGCGCAGATCCGCATGTTCGCGGAGCTGGTGGCGGGCGGCCGCCTACGCAGCGAGGAGGAGCGCCGTCGCTGCGCCCGCGTCATCGACCGCGAGGCGCGGCGGCTCTCCTTCCTGGTGGAGAACGTGCTCGACTTCTCCCGGGCCGAGCGCGGCGCACCGGCCGCGGCGCGCGCCCGGGTCCGCCTGGACCGCGTCGTCCGGGAGACGCTGGAGGAGTTCGCGCCGGTGGCGGAGGGGCGCGCCCGGCTGGAGGCCCGCATCGCGGCGGAGGTGGAGGTGGACGCCGAGCCCGGGGCCGTGCGCCAGGTGCTCGTCAACCTGCTGGAGAACGCCCTCAAGTACGGCCCCGAGGGTCAGACGGTGAGGGTCGGGGTGGAGCGCGCCGGCGGCGCCGCGCGCCTGTGGGTGGAGGACGAGGGGCCCGGGATCCCCCCCGCCGAGCGGGAGCGGGTCTGGCGCCCGTACCACCGGCTCTCCCGCGAGGTGGAGCGGGTGGTCGGGGGGAGCGGGATCGGGCTGGCGGTGGTGCGCGCCGCGGTCGAGCGCAGCGGCGGCGCCTGCCGCGTGGAGGACGCCCGCGGGGGGAGCGGCGCGCGCCTGGTGGTGGAGCTCCCCGCCGTGCACGCGGCGGCGCAGGCCGGGGAGGTGGCGGTGTGACGCGCGTCCTGGTGGTGGAGGACAACACCGACCTGGCCTTCGGCCTGCGGACCACGCTGGAGATCGAGGGCTACGAGGTGGTGACGGCGCACGACGGCCGGGACGGGCTCCGCCTGGCGGGCGAGGCCGCGCCCGACCTGGTGGTCCTCGACCTGATGCTCCCCGGGATGGACGGCTACCGCGTGCTGCGCGCCCTGCGCGAGGGCGGCTCCGACGTCCCGGTGCTGGTCCTCACCGCGCGTGGAGAGGAGGGTGACAAGGTGCTCGGCTTCCGCAGCGGCGCGGACGACTACGTCACCAAGCCGTTCAGCTCCCGTGAGCTGGTCGCCCGGGTGCGTGCGGTGCTGCGGCGGCAGGGCGAGCCGGAGCAGCCGCAGCCGGTCGCCCTCGATGGCGGGCCGGTGCG
>DATABU010000223.1:0-1984 GCA_036259415.1 Longimicrobiaceae bacterium | reverse complement strand
CACGGGACCCCGGCCCTTCCTGCCTCCGCCGGGTGCGGCGGCTCGAACCGCGAGCAGGCCCGCCCCAACTGGGCGCCTGCGTGAGGGATGCGAGCGCGAAGCGGCGAGACCCACAGCAGTTCCGTGGGGCTCGCCTCCGTTGGGCAGCGTTGTTTGCTGCCCTACGGAGCCGCAGCCCGACCCGAGCGCAGCGAGGGGCACGCCCGAACCCGCGCCCCACCCCCGCTCGACCCGGCGTCAGACGGCGGCGGGCTCCTGCGCGCCGGCCTCCGTGGGGCGCCCGGCGTCGCGCCACCCGGCGTAGTCGCCCTGCAGGTGCACCACGTCGCGCCGGCCGCTCGCCCGGAGCAGGCCGATGGCGACCCCGGCGCGGGCGCCGCTCTGGCAGTGCACGGCCAGCGTCCGGTCGCGCGGGAGCTCGTCCATGCGCTCGGCCAGCCGCCCCAGCGGGACGTTGCGCGCGCCCGCGATGTGCCCGGCCTCGTACTCCGAGCCGCTGCGCACGTCCACCAGCTCCAGGGTCCCCTCCAGCCGGCGCGCCTCCATCTCCTCCGGCGTGACGTCGGCGATCTCGGCGGCGCGGCCGTGCCCCGCGATCCACTCGTCCACCGCCTCCGGGGCGAAGTGGCCGCCCACCCGGTCCAGCCCGATCATCGCCAGGTCGCGGACCGCCTCGGCGACGCGCTCGCCCTCCACCACCAGGAAGAAGGGGCGGTCGTACGGGAGCACCGAGCCGGCCCAGGTGGTGAAGCTCTTCCCCAGCGGCACCGAGAGCGTCCCGGGAACGTGCTGCCGGGCGTACTCCGCCGCCGGCCGGGCGTCCACCACGGCGGCGCCGTCGGCCAGGACGGCGTCGAGGCGCGGGGCGGGGAGGCGGGGCGGGTGCGGGAAGCCGTCAAGGAGGCGCGGCCCCTCCCGGTTGATGCGCTTCATCTCCGCGAAGTACATGGGCGGCTCGGGCTGCCCGGCCAGCACCGCGCGCACGAACTCGTCCTCGTCCTCCGCAGCGAGACCCCAGTTGAAGAGCTTCTCGTACCCCAGCGTGGACTGCGGCACCGCGCCAAGCGCCTTCCCGCACGCCGAGCCTGCCCCGTGGCCGGGCCAGAGCTGGACCCAGTCCGGGAGCTGCGCCTTGAAGCGCTGGAGCGAGCGGAAGAGGGTGCGGGCGCCCGCCTCCATGGTCCCGGCGTGCTTGGCGGCGCGCTCCAGCAGGTCGGGGCGCCCCACGTCGCCCACGAAGACGAAGTCGCCGGTGAGCACGCCCATGGGCCGGTCGGCGCCGGCGGTGTCGGTCACCACGAAGGCCAGGTGCTCGGGGGTGTGCCCCGGCGTGTGCAGCACGTCGATGCGGACGTTGCCCACCCGGAAGGCGTCGCCGTCCCGGAGGAGCGTGGCGCCCTCCTCCGCGGCGTAGGCGTAGCTCCACTCCTCCCCTCCCTCGGCCGAGAGGAGGAGCTGCGCCCCCGCGCGCCCCGCCAGCTCGCGCGCCCCGGAGACGAAGTCGGCGTGGATGTGCGTCTCGGTTACGCGGGTGACGCGGAGCCCCTCCCGCTGCGCAGCCTCCAGGTACTGCTCCACGTCGCGGTTGGGGTCCACCACCAGCGCGTCGCCGGTGGCGGCGCACCCCACCAGGTAGCTCGCCTGCGCCAGCTTGTCGTCGTAGAAGCGCCTCAGGATCATCGTCCCTCCGGGGGTTGGGCCGCGCTTGCGCGGGCGTGCCGCGTCTCTGCGGACAAGCTAGCGTGGCGCGGGGCTTCTGTCAGGACCGGTCATGGGCTGGCGGGGGCGTCCTGGAGCGCGGGTTTGGACGGCGGGTTCGGGCGTGCCCCCTGCTGCGCAGGGTCGGGCTGCGGCTCCGTACGGCCACAAACAACGGGGCCCAACGGAGGCGAGCCCCGCGGAAACAGCCCCTTGGCGCTACGCAGCGCCGCTTCCCTGAAGCCGTCGAACCGGACGTCCGTGGCCTTCCGCGCCTCGGGATCGA
>DATABU010000222.1:0-5859 GCA_036259415.1 Longimicrobiaceae bacterium | reverse complement strand
GGGCCCGCGCCGCTGCCCCGCCGGCCAGGCCGCGCCGCGCCAGCTCCACGGCCACCGCGGCGCGGATCTCCTCCAGGCGCGCGGCGAGCAGCGCCTCGTCCTCCTGGACGGCCAGCGCGGCGCAGACGACCTCGGCGGCCTCGCTCTCCACCTGGCCCGATCCGCCGGCCTCGGAGCGCACGCGCCCCAGCTCCCGCACCAGCGGCGCCAGCCACTCGGACACGCCGTCGCGCTCGCCCAGGGCGCGGAGCAGGGTGTCCTCGTCGCCCCGCTCGGCGGCGGCGAGGGCGTCGCCGGCCAGGGCGCGCAGGCAGTCGAAGAGGACCCGCGCCTCCTCGGCGGCCTCGCGGAAGAGGGGGGCGGCGGGGGCGGGTCTCGCGGCGGGGGTGGTATTGGTGCTCATGGGGTGTTCTCGGGGATGTAGCGGGGGCTCACGAGGAATATCGGCCGGAGGGCGCCGGGAGTAAACACGCGGCGTTCCGGCGCGGGCGGTTGCAGCCCCCCGGCGGACGCGCGTATGTTGGGGACGAACGGGCGCTCCTTTCTGGAAGATCCTTCCCGGCCCATGGCCACCATCCTCCACGTAGACGACGAGCCCGCCATCGGGCTGATCCTCCAGGACACCCTGGAGCGGGCGGGGCACGCCCCCGTGGGCGCGCGCGGCGTCCCCGAGGCGCTCCAGGTGCTCGCCCGCGGCGGGGTGGACCTGGTGATCTCGGACGACCGCATGCCGGGGATCACCGGCCTGGAGTTCCTGGAGCTGCTGCAGCGGGAGGGGTTCGACGTCCCGCTCATCATCCTCACCGGGTACGCCAGCATCGAGCACGCGGTGGCCGCCATCAAGGCCGGCGCCGTGGACTACATCACCAAGCCGGTGCGCCCGGAGCAGCTCCGGCTGGCGGTGGACCAGGCGCTGGAGTTCGTGCGCCTCCGCCGGGAGAACGAGACGCTCCGGCGCGAGGTGATGGAGCTCCGCAACGAGCGGCAGATCATCGGCGAGAGCCCCGCGGTGCGCCGCATCCTCCAGACCGTGGCCATGGCTGCCCCCACCCGCGCCACCGTGCTCCTCCAGGGGGAGAGCGGGACGGGGAAGGAGCTGTTCGCGCGCGCCATCCACGACCAGAGCGACCGGCGCGACCGCCCCTTCATCAAGCTCAACTGCGCCGCGCTCCCCGAGGGGCTGGTGGAGAGCGCGCTCTTCGGCCACGAGCGGGGGGCGTTCACCGGGGCGGTGGAGCGGGTGGAGGGCGCCTTCGAGCGGGCCGACCGCGGCACGCTGCTCCTGGACGAGGTCTCGGAGATGCGGCTGGACCTCCAGGCCAAGCTGCTGCGCGTCCTACAGGAGCAGGAGTTCGAGCGCGTGGGCGGCACCACCCCCATCCGGGTGGACGTGCGCGTGATCGCCACCACCAACCGCGACCTGGCCGCCGAGGCCGCCGCGGGGACCTTCCGCCGCGACCTGTACTTCCGCCTGAGCACCATCCCCATCCAGATCCCCCCGCTGCGGGCCAGGGTCCGCGACATCCCCTCGCTGGCCCACCGTTTCGCCGTGCGCACCGCCGCCGAGACCGGGAAGCAGGTGACGGGGATCTCGGCCGCGGCGCTGGAGGCGCTGCAGCGCTACCCCTGGCCCGGCAACGTCCGCGAGCTGCAGCACGCCGTGGAGCGGGCGGTGATCCTCACCACCGAGCCGGTGCTGCAGCCGTACGCCTTCGAGGGGCAGCGCTTCGGGCTCGCCGGCGCGCTCCGCGAGGTCGCCGCCCCCGCACCGGCCGCCCTCCCGCCGCCGGGCGGCGGCGCGGGGAACGGCGCCGTCGTGCTGCACTCGCTGGACGTGGGCGAGGCGGAGCGGGTGCTCATCGGGCGCGCGCTGGAGGTGGCCGGGGGGAACCGCACCCGCGCCGCGGAGCTGCTGGGGATGAGCGTGCGGACGCTTCGCAACAAGCTGAACGCCCCCGGTCGCGACGGCGGGGACGGGGCCGCGGGATAGGGGTGTTGCCTCCCGCCGCCGATCGTGCAGATTTGGGAGCAGGTCCCGCCTCGCCTTCATTTCCCCCTCCGAGGAGCCCCATGAACAACCCCTACGTCGGACACGAGCCGGCCGCCGCGTCGCCCCAGGTGTCCTCCGCCAGGGGCCTGGCGACCATCGTGTACGCGCTCCAGGCCGCCTCCGTCGTCGTCGGCGTCACCATGCTGGCGGCCGTCATCCTCAACTACGTGAAGATGGACGAGGCGCGCGGCACCTGGGTGGAGTCGCACTTCCGCTGGCAGATCCGGACCTTCTGGCTGGGGCTGCTCTGGGGGGTGATCCTCTTCGTGCTGCTCCTGCTGCTGGGGCTGGGCACCGCCGGGGCCGCCGCGGTCGGCAGCGACGCCGGCGCGGCGGGCGGCGCGCTCTCGGTGATGGCGGTGGGGGCCCTGGGCGGGCTGGGGATCTTCGTCTGGTTCGTCTACCGTGTGGTCAAGGGCTGGCTGCGCCTCAGCGAGAACCAGCCCATCTGAGCCGCGCCGGGACACGGCCCTCCGCCGCCTACTCCACCAGCTCGAACTCCTCGACGGCGTAGCCCTCGCCCATCCCGACCGGGGCGACGCGGAACACGCGGCCGCTCCGGTCCCGCTCGTCGCTCCACTCCAGCTCCTGCCCCGCGTCCTCGCGGGCATGCGCCTCCGCCCGCTCCCGCGAGGCGAACACGCCCAGCGTGTCGCTCGCCACGTCTCCCTGCCAGCTGACCAGAACCCAGACGCGCATCGGTGTATTCCTTTCCGTGAGGGTGGCGCGGTGCGGGCGTGCAAGTCCCCGGCCGCGGACCCTGGCAGCGAACCTGCGTCCGGCCCGCGGGCCCGGACGGCGAACCCGGAACGGAGACGAGGCGACGATGAGCGAGCGACGGGAGGTGGCGACCCTCGCGGGGGGGTGCTTCTGGTGCCTGGAGGCGGTCTACGACGACCTGCGCGGGGTGGAGGACGTGGTCTCCGGCTACGCGGGCGGCGCCGTGCCGAACCCCAGCTACGAGGCGGTGTGCTCCGGGACCACCGGGCACGCGGAGGTGGTGCAGGTCACCTACGACCCGGAGGAGGTGAGCTTCCGGGAGCTGCTGGAGGTGTTCTTCACCATCCACGACCCCACCACGCTGGACCGGCAGGGGAACGACGTGGGGACGCAGTACCGGTCCGCCGTGTTCTACCACTCGCCGGAGCAGAAGGCCGTGGCGGAGGAGGTGATCGCGGAGCTGGAGCGCGAGGGGGTGTGGGACGACCCCGTCGTCACCCGGCTGGAGCCGCTCACGCAGTTCTACCCGGCGGAGGCGTACCACCAGGAGTACTTCCGGCGCAACCCGTACCAGCCGTACTGTCAGGTGGTCGTGGCGCCCAAGGTGGGGAAGTTTCGCAAGCAGTACCTGGAAAGGTTGAAGAAGTGAACGGCTCGGGGGGTGGGCGTGCCCCTCGCTGGCGCTCGGGTCGGGCTGCGGCTCCGTAGGGCACGGTACAACTGTGCCCAACGGAGGCGAGCCCCACGGTACTGCTGTGGGTCTCGCCGCTTCGCGCTCGCATCCCTCACGCGGGCCCCCAGCCGGGGCAGGCGGTGCGTTCTGTGCGGGGTCAGACAGGGGGGAGGGGGCGCCCCGCCCCTCCTCTTGCCATTCCGCGCCGGGTCGCCCATCCTCGCCTCCTCCGCTAACAGGCAGCACCTCTTCCCGCGCGACATCATGCGACACGACCTCCGCCTGCTCCTCCTGGCCGGGACGATGCTCCTGGCCGACGCCGCGCCCGCTCCGGCGCTCGCTCCGCCCGCGGATACGGTGGCGGTCCGCCGCGCGGGAGCGCAGGGGAGGGCGGTGTACTACCCGGGGCCGGGGGACCGATGGGAGCGGCGGCGGCCGGAGCAGGTGGGGATGGACTCGGCGCGGCTGCGGGAGGCGGTGGAGTTCGCGGTGGCGAGCGAGAGCAGGGCGCCGCGCGACCTGGCGCTGGCGCACTACCAGAGCTTCGGGCGGGAGCCGTTCGGCGAGGCGGTGGGGCCGTTCAGGGAGCGCGGAGATCCCACCGGCGTCGTCGTGCGCAACGGGTACATCGTGGCGGAGTGGGGCGACCCGCACCGCGTGGACATGACCTTCAGCGTCACCAAGAGCTTCCTCTCCAGCGTGGTGGGGGTGGCGCTCGACCGGGGGCTGATCCGCAGCCTGGACGACCGGGTGGCGGAGTACACCGGGCCCGTGCTGGCGTACTCGCCGCTCGGCCGCGCCGACGCGCCGGGGCAGGTGGGGCGGTCGCCCTTCATGGAGCCGTTCGCCTCGGTCCACAACCGGACCGTCACCTGGAACTCCCTGCTCCGGCAGACCAGCGACTGGGAGGGGACGCTGTGGGGGAAGCCGGACTGGGCGGACCGGCCCGCGCAGAACACCGCCGAGTGGCTCACCCGGGCGCGGAACGCGCCGGGGGCCGCGTACGAGTACAACGACGTGCGGGTGAACGCGCTGGCGCTGGCGGCGCTGGAGGTGTGGCGGCGTCCGCTCCCCGAGGTGCTCCGCGAGGAGGTCATGGACCCCATCGGCGCGTCGAACACCTGGCGCTGGCACGGCTACGAGAACTCCTGGGTGGTGCTGGACGGACAGGCGGTGCAGTCGGTGAGCGGCGGCGGCCACTGGGGCGGGGGGATGTTCATCGGCGCGCGCGACCTGGCGCGCTTCGGCTACCTGACGCTCCGCCGCGGGCGCTGGCGCGACCGGCAGGTGCTCTCCGAGGCGTGGGTGCGCATGGCGCTGACCCCCACGCCGGCCGAGCCGGGCTACGGCTTCATGAACTGGTTCCTGAACACCGGCCGGAAGCGCTTCCCCAGCGCCCCCGCCACCGCATTCGCGCACCTGGGCAACGGGACGAACATGGTCTACGTGGACCCGGAGAACGACCTGGTGGTGGTGGCACGCTGGATCGACAACGGCGCGCTCGACGACTTCATCGGGCGCGTGCTGGCCTCCGTGGCGCGGCGCTGATGCCCATCTCGCCGCACGTCCGGGCGCTCCGCGCCGCCGTCGGCACGCGGCTCCTCCTCCTCCCGGGGGTGGCCGCGGTCGTCCGCGACGCGCACGGGGCCGTGCTCGTGCACCGGCGCTCCGACGACGGGCGCTGGAGCCTCCCGGCCGGCGCGGTGGAGCCGGGCGAGTCGCCCGCGCAGGCGGTCGTCCGCGAGGTGCGCGAAGAGACGGGGCTGGTGACGGTCCCCGAGCGCGTGCTGGGCGTGTTCGGGGGCGAGGGCTTCCGGCACACCTACCCCAACGGGGACGAAGTCGAGTACACGGTGGTGGTCTTCGCCTGCCGCGTGGTGGGCGGCGAGCTGGCCGCCCTGGACGGCGAGGCGCTGGAGCTGCGCTGGTTCCCCCCGGAGGCCATGCCGCCGCTCGGCCTGCGGTATCCCCCGGAGCTCTTCCTGCACGACGCACCGCGCCGCACCCTCTTCTGAGGCCGTGCCCGCGGCCGGGACATGCTCGGGCGCCCGCGTGAGGGATGCGAGCGCGAAGCGGCGAGACCCGCGGGGCTGTTTCCGCGGGGCTCGCCTCCGTTGGGCAGCGTTGTTTGCTGCCCTACGGAGCCGCAGCCCGGCCCGAGCGCCAGCGAGGGGCACGCCCACCCCCGAAGCAGTTCAGCTCCTCCAGCCTCACCCTCGCGGCGCGATCCTCCAGAGCTGGGCGTTCTCCTCGTCCGTCACCACGTAGAGCGCCCCGTCCGGCCCCTGGCGCACGTCGCGGATGCGCTTGCCCCGGTCCGCGAGCAGGTGCTCCTCGCCGGTGACCCTGCCGTCCTCCAGCTCCAGCCGCACCAGCCGCATGCTCGCCAGCCCGCCGACGAAGACGCTGCCGCGCC
>DATABU010000221.1:0-4134 GCA_036259415.1 Longimicrobiaceae bacterium | reverse complement strand
CGTCCCCTGCCCGTTCGGCGCGCCGGGCGCGCGGATGTACCGGGTGATGGACCGCGTGCGGCGCCGCGCGGACGGGGAGCTGGAGTACCTGGGGCGGACCGACTTCCAGGTGAAGGTGCGCGGGTACCGGATCGAGCTGGGCGAGATCGAGGCGCGGCTCGCGGAGCACCCGGGCGTGCGCGCTCCGGTCGTCGTGGCGCGCGAGGACGCGCCCGGCGACCGGCGGCTGGTCGCGTACTACCTGGCGGACGAGCCGGTCGCCGTGGACGCGCTGAAGGCGCACCTCGCCGAGCGCCTGCCGGGGTACATGGTGCCGGCGGCGTACGTGTGGATGGAGGCCTATCCGCTCACGCCGAACGGGAAGGTGGACCGCAGGGCGCTCCCGGCTCCGGAGGGCGGCGCGTATGCGGCCCGGAAGTACGAGGCTCCGGTGGGCGTGACCGAGCAGGCGGTGGCGGCGATCTGGGCCGAGCTGCTGGGGGCGGAGCGGGTGGGCCGGCGCGACCACTTCTTCGAGCTGGGCGGGCACTCGCTGCTCGCGGTGCGCGTCGTCTCTCGGGTGCGGCAGGCGCTGGGCGTGGAGGCCCTGCCGCGCGACGTGTTCGAGCGGCCCGTGCTGGCGGACTTCGCGCGGGGGGTGCAGACCGCCGCGCGTGCCGAGGCGACGGCGATCGCGCCGGTGGAGCGCTCCGGCCCGCTCGCGCTGTCGTTCGCGCAGCAGCGGCTGTGGTTCCTGGAGCAGCTCGGGAACCTGGGCAGCACCTACCACATTCCCATGCGCCTGCGGCTGCGGGGCGACCTGGACCGCGGCGCGCTGGTCCGCGCGCTGGTCCGCGTCATCGCCCGTCACGAGGCGCTGCGGACGACCTTTCCCGTGGTGGATGGCGAGCCGGTCCAGCACATCGCCCCGGTCGAGGAGAGCGGGTTCCGGCTGGTGGAGCACGACCTCCGTGCCTCGGCGGACGCGGAGGACGAGCTGCGCCGCCTGGTGCGGGACGAGGCGAGCGCGCCCTTCGACCTGGCGCAGGGGCCGCTGTTCCGCGGGCGGCTGGTGCGGGTGGCGGCGGACGACCACGTGCTGCTGCTGACGATGCACCACATCGTCTCCGACGGCTGGTCGATGGGCGTGCTCTTCCGCGAGATGGGCGCGCTGTACGCCGCCTTCGCGCGCGGCGAGGAAGATCCGCTCCCGCCGCTGCCGGTGCAGTACGCCGACTACGCCGTGTGGCACCGCCGCTGGGTGGAAGGGCCCGTCCTGGAGGCGCAGGCGGAGTACTGGACCCAGACGCTGGCCGGCGCGCCCGAGCTGCTGGAGCTCCCCACCGACCGCCCGCGCCCGGCGAAGCAGGACTTCGCCGGCGCGTCCCTGAGAGTGGAGCTGGACGAGGCGCTGACCGCGGCGCTCAAGACGCTGGGGCGGCGGCACCGCACCACGCTGTTCATGACGCTGCTCGCCGGCTGGGCCAACGTGCTCGCCCGGCTCTCGGGCCAGGACGACGTGGTGATCGGCACGCCGAGCGCCAACCGCGGCCACGAAGAGGTGGAGGAGCTGATCGGCTTCTTCGTCAACACGCTCCCCCTCCGCGTGGACCTCTCGGACGGGCCGAGGGTGGCGGAATTGCTCCAGCGAGTGAAGACGCGCGCGCTGGAGGCCCAGCAGAACCAGGAGATCCCGCTCGAACAGATGGTGGAGCGGGTGCGGCCCGCGCGCAGCCTGGCGTACACCCCGCTCTTCCAGGTGATGTTCGCGTGGCAGAACGCACCGGGCGGCGCGCTGGAGCTGCCGGGGCTGACCGTGGGCGCCGCGGGCGTGCCCGATGCCAGCACGGCCAAGCTCGACCTGTCGCTGGCGCTCTGGGAGGAGGACGGGCGGATCGCCGGCGCGCTGAACTACGCGACCGCGCTCTTCGACCACGCGACCGTGGAGCGCCACGCGGCCTACCTGCGGCGGGTGCTGGAGGAGATGGCCGCGGACGACACGCAGCCCGTCGACCGGCTGGATCTGCTCCCCGCGGAGGAGCGCGCGCGGGTGGTGGCGGAGTGGAACCACACGGAGGCGGCGTATCCGCGAGAGTCGTGCATCCACGCGCTCTTCGAGGCC
Organism: Longimicrobiaceae bacterium; assembly: GCA_036259415.1. GTDB lineage: Bacteria > Gemmatimonadota > Gemmatimonadetes > Longimicrobiales > Longimicrobiaceae > JAFAYN01. The sequence continues at coordinate 2,033 of DATABU010000221.1, read as the reverse complement.
CAGGCGCGGCGGACGCCGGCCGCGGTCGCCGTGGAATACGACGGCCGCGCGCTGGCGTACGCCGAGCTGAACGCGCGCGCCAACCGCCTGGCGCACCACCTCCACTCGCTGGGCGTGGGTCCGGACGCCCGGGTGGCGCTCTGCGTGGAGCGCGGGGTGGAGATGGTCGTGGCGATGCTGGCCGTGCTCAAGGCCGGCGGCGCGTACGTGCCGCTGGATCCATCGTACCCGGACGAGCGGCTGCGCTACATGCTGGCCGACAGCCGTCCCGCGGTGCTGCTGGCGTCGCGGTCACAGGCGGCGCGGCTCGCGGAGGCCGGCGTGCCGGTGCTCGACCCCGCGGACGAAGGGGCGTGGGCGCATCTCCCCGCCACCGATCCGCGGCCGGCGGGGCTCTCGCCCGACCACCTCTGCTACGTCATCTACACCTCGGGGAGCACCGGACGTCCCAAGGGCGTGGCGGTGCCGCACCGCGGCGTGGCGAGCCTGCTGGCGGACGTCCAGCGTCGCGCGCCGATCGGCGAGAGCGACGGGTGCAGCCTGTGGACCAGCACCAGCTTCGACGTCTCGGTCTACGAGATCTTCTCCGCGCTGCTGGCCGGCGGGCGGCTCTGCATCCCGCGCGACGAAGCGCGGCTGGAGGCGGGCGCCTTCCTCGACTGGATGGAGGCGCGCGAGGTCCGCAGCGCCTACCTGCCGCCGTACTTCCTCCCCGAGCTGCGCGACCGCGTCTCCCAATCGCCCGGGCGAACCCGGCTGCACCGCCTGCTGGTGGGGGTGGAGCCGATCGCCGAGCCGCTGCTGGCGGAGATCCGGCGGAGCGTCCCCGGGCTGCGGATCATCAACGGCTACGGGCCCACGGAGGCCACCATCTGCGCCACTCTCCACGAGGTGCCCGACACGGCGCGTGGCGAGCGGGTGACGCCGATCGGCGCGCCGGCGGCCAACACCCGCGTGTTCGTGCTGGATGCGCGGATGCGGCCGGTGCCGGTCGGCGTCGCCGGCGAGCTGTACGTGGGCGGCGCCGGGGTGGCGCGCGGATACCTGGACCGCCCGGCGCTGACCGCGGAGCGCTTCGTCCCCGACCCGCTCTCGGGCGAGCCGGGCGCGCGGCTGTACCGCACGGGCGACCTGGGCCGATGGCTGCCGGAGGGGGCGCTGGCGTTCGCCGGCCGCACCGACTTCCAGGTGAAGGTGCGCGGGTACCGGATCGAGCTGGGCGAGATCGAGGCGCGGCTCGCGGAGCACCCGGGCGTGCGCGCTCCGCTCGTCGTGGCGCGCGAGGACGCGCCGGGCGACCGGCGGCTGGTCGCGTACTACCTGGCGGACGAGCCGGTCGCCGTGGCGGCGCTGAAGGCGCACCTCGCCGAGCGCCTCCCGGAGTACATGGTGCCGGCGGCGTACGTGTGGATGGAGGAGTATCCACAGACGCCGAACGGGAAGACCGACCGCAGGGCGCTCCCCGCGCCGGGGAGCGACGCGTTCGCCGCGCGCGGGTACGAGGCGCCCGCCGGCGAGACGGAGGAGGCGGTCGCGGTGATCTGGGCCGACCTCCTCGGCGTGGAGCGGGTGGGCCGCCACGACGACTTCTTCCTGCTGGGCGGGAACTCCCTGCTGGCCACCCGGCTCGTGTTCCGGATCCGGCGGGAGATGGACGTGGAGCTCTCGGTGAGCGACGTCTTCGAAAAGTCCGAGCTTTCCCTGCTGGCCCAGCACCTCCTCGACGCACAGCTGGCCCAGTTCGATCCGAACCAGATCGAAGAGCTGCTCGCGCAGGCCCGCGCCGCCGACGTGGGATGACCGATCAGCCGCCTCCCATCTCCGCAACGAACTGCCTTCAGAGCCGATGAACCCGACGCTGTCGACCGCCGAACGTGAACGGATCCTCAGGCTGGCGCGCGCCGCCAGCCTGGAGCGCAGCGCGCCGAAGAGCTCTCCCATCGTGCCGGTGGAGCGGGGCGGGCGGCTGGCGCTCTCCTTCGCCCAGCAGCGGCTCTGGTTCCTGGAACAGCTGGGGGAGCTGGGGAGCACCT
>DATABU010000220.1:0-5024 GCA_036259415.1 Longimicrobiaceae bacterium | reverse complement strand
GTGTGACGCCGCGAACCGGACGGAGGCCGGCCGCTCTGCCGGGTCGGGATGGAGCCGGGGACGCCGGCTACCGCGGGATCGTGAAGCGCTCCGGGCGCCGCTCCTCGGGGCGCCGCTCATCGGGGCGGCGCCGCTCGGGGTAGCGCTCGCGCTCCTCGTAGTAGGGGCGCTCGGGCCGGCGCTCCTCCCGGCCGCCGCCCAGCCAGTCGCCGATGCCGCGGGCCATGCGCTGCATCCAGCCGTCGAAGCCGTAGTCCGGGTGGATGGGACAGCTCTCCCCGGGCTCCGTCCCCACCAGGAAGTACTCCGTCTCCACCTGCTCCCCCGGGCACGCCGAGGTCGCGAGCATCCCGGACGCGCGGTCGATCTCCACCGGCATCACGTCGACGGGGGGCGCCCAGCGCTGCGGGACGGGATGGCGGGTGTAGTGGTCGGCCAGCACCCGCCCCCACACCGGCGCCGCCAGCCCGCCGCCGGAGGCCGCGGCGAGGATCCGCTGCGGCCGGTCGAACCCCATCCACACCCCCGCCACCACGTCGGGCGTGACGCCGACGAACCACACGTCCGCCGCGTCGTTGGTGGTCCCGGTCTTCCCCGCGGCCGGGACCTCGTAGGGGAGCCCCGCCGCGCGCACCCCGGAGCCCGTCCCCCGGTTCACCACCCCCTCCATCAGCCGCGTGGTCAGGAACGCCACCCCCGAGGGGAGCGCGCTCCGGCGGCGGACCGGAGCGCTCCACACCACCTGCCCGCGCGCGTCCTCCACCCGCACGATGGTCCGGGGCAGCACCAGCGTCCCCCGGTGGCGAAGGGCGAGTACGCCGCCACCAGCTCCAGCGGGATCACGTCCGCCGCGCCGAGGAAGGTGGAGGGGTACTCGTGGATGGGCGTGGTGATGCCCACGTCGCGCGCGGTCTGCACGACGCTGGCGACGCCCACCCGCTCGCCCAGCTCCACGGCCGCGCGGTTGGAGGAGAGGCGCAGCCCGTCGCGCATGTCCAGCGTGAGCGTGTCGGAGACCGCGTCGCGAGGGTTGTAGACGCTGTGGAAGGTGTCCGGCTCCGCGCCGGGGCCCACCAGCGGCGTGGCGATGGGGATCCCGCGCGCGATGGCGGTGGCGTAGAGGAGCGGCTTGAAGGCCGACCCCGCCTGCCGCCTCGCCTGGGTGACCCGGTCGAACTGGCTCTGCGCGAAGTCGCGGCCGCCCACCAGCGCCAGCACGTCGCCCGTCCGGGCGTCCATCGCCACGAAGAGCCCCTGCAGGCAGTTGGCGGCGTCCGCCTTCGCGCCGTCCGGGCAGGCCCGGGCCCGGAAGCGCCCGAACTTCCCCTGCTCCACCGCGCGCAGCTGCGCCCTGAGCTCGCGCTCCGCGGTGGCCTGCAGCTGCGGGTCGAGCGTGGTGTACACGCGCAGCCCCATCCGGTCCGCCTCGGGCCCGAACCGCTCCCGGAGCGTCTCCCGGATCCCTGCCACGAAGTACGCCGCGCGCCCGCGCGCCTCCAGCGGCGGCACCAGCTCCAGCGGCGCGCCCCGGGCCTGCTCCGCCATCCCCGGGGAGAGGTACCCCTCCTGCGCCATCAGCCCCAGCACCAGGTCGCGGCGGGTGCGCGCGGCCTGCGGGTTGTCGCGGGGGTCGTAGTGGGTGGGCGCCTTGGGGATCGCGGCCAGCGTCGCCGCCTCGGCGGGGAGCAGGTCCGCCGCCGACTTCCCGAAGTATCCCTGCGCCGCGGCCTCCACCCCGTAGTAGCCCTCGCCCAGGTAGATCTGGTTGAGGTACAGCTCCAGGATCTCGTCCTTGCTGAAGGAGCGCTCGATGTCGCGCGCGAGCACCACCTCCCACAGCTTCCGCCGCAGCGTCTTGGTCCGGCTCAGGTGGTCCGGGAAGACGTTGCGGGTCAGCTGCATGGTGATGGTGCTGAACCCCTCGTCGTAGTTGAAGGCGCGGACGTTCCGCGCCAGCGCCCCGACGACGCGGCGGTAGTCCACCCCGTCGTGCCGGTAGAAGCGCTTGTCCTCCACCGCCAGGAACGCTCCGGAGACGTGCTGCGGGACGCGCTCCAGCCGGACCAGGATGCGCCGCTCGGGCGCCAGGTGGGCCACCAGCTCGCCGTTGCGGTCGAAGACCCGGGTGGCCATGGGCGGCGAATAGCTGCGCAGCGCCTCCACCGAGGGGCACGCCGCCCCCGTGCAGCGAGGCCAGAGCCACGCCAGCCCCGCCCCGGCGCCGGCCACGCCGAGCACCAGGAGGACCACGAGCAGCTTGACGATCCGCCCGGCCATGGAGGCGCCGGACTTCTTCTTCCGGGACTTGCGCTTGCGGGTGCTGCGCTTGGGAGACATCCGAGGGGACGGCTGGGGAAGGCGGATCCCGCGCGGGGACTACGGCAACGGAGGTGGTACCGGGGAGCGGCGGGGGTGTTCCGGGTACGGCGGAGCGGCCGGGCTACGGGGCACGGCCTGCGTGGGCGACGTCGTCAGCTCCGCAGCATGCGGCCGCCGTCCACCACCAGCACCTCGCCGGTGACGAAGTCGGCGCGGAGCAGGTAGAGGAGCGCCTCCACCACGTCGTCGGGCGAGCCGTTGCGCTCCAGCGGGGCGCGCTCGGCCAGCTTCCGCACCTCCTCCTCCGGGAAGTCCTCCGGGGGGAGCACCGTCCCCGGGGCGATGGCGTTGACGCGGACCTCCGGGGCCAGCGCTCGGGCCGCGACCCTCGTGAGGTGCACCAGGCCGGCCTTGGACACCGAGTGCGCCGCGTACCCCTGCCACGACTGGAGGCCGGCCAGGTCGGCCAGGTTCACCACCGCGCCGCCCCCGCGCGCCCGCATCCCCGGGGCGAGGAGCTGCGTGAGGAAGAACGGCGCCTTCAGGTTGACGGCGAGCGCGGCGTCCCAGGTGGCCTCGTCGGTGTCCTCGAAGCCGGCCTCCGGGAAGACGGACGCGTTGTTCACCAGCACGTCGATGCCGCCGAACGCGCGCTCCGCCTCCTCCGCCAGCCGCCGCACCTCCTCAATCCGCGACAGGTCGGCCCCGACACAGGCTGCCTCTCCCCCGCCCCGCCGGATCGCCTCGACCAGCTCGCGCGCCGGTCCTTCTGACGAACCGTAGCCGACGACCACGCGCATCCCCTCGCGCGCCAGCGCGATGGAGATGGCGCGGCCCACGCGGACCGCGCCGCCGGTGACCAGGGCACTCCGGCCGCGGAGCTCCATCCCGGGTCAGCCCTCCGCCTCGTCGTCCTGCTTGAAGACCTTGAGGTTGGTGGAGTGGCCGGGGTTCACCCGCGCCTTCGGGTTCAGGTAGTGGACGGCGTTGTTCACGGCGATGGCGGCCTCGCCGTAGCCGGTGGCGATCAGCTCAAGCTTCCCCGGGTAGTGGGTCACGTCGCCGGCGGCGTAGACGCCCTTGATGTTGGTCTCCATGAGCTGCGAGACCTTGATGCTGTTCTTCTCCAGCTCCAGCCCCCAGGTGCCGACGGGGCCCAGGTCGGGCTTGAAGCCCAGCAGGGCCACCACCGCCTCCACGTCGAGCGCCACGTCCTCGTTGCTGGCGTTGTCGTAGATGACGGCGCGCCGGACGCAGCCTCCGTCGCCCTGCAGCGTGCGGACCTCGTACGGGGTCATGATCTTCAGCTTCCCGGCCTCCGCCAGGGCGCGCATCTCCCGGACGCTCGCGCTGTGGGCGCGGAACTCGTCCCGGCGGTGGATCAGGGTGACCTCGCGGGCGATCCCCTGCAGGCCGAGCGCCCAATCCACAGCGGAGTCGCCCCCGCCCACCAGGAGCACGCGGCGGCCGCGGAACTCCTCCGGCTGGTGCACGTGCGTGTAGACGCCGGAGCGCGCGGCGTACAGCTCCTCCCATCCCGGGCATTCCAGCACCCGCGGGTTCAGCGCCCCCTTGCCGGCGGTGACCACCACCGTGCGGCTGAACAGCTCGCCTGCCGGCGTGCCCATGCGGATCACGCCGTCGTCCCGCACCAGCGTCTGCACCTCGGTCTCCAGCAGCACCTCCGGGCCGAACTGCGTCCCCTGCTCGATCATGTTCTTCGCCAGGTCCTTGGCGAGGATCCGGGGGAGTCCGCCCACGTCGTAGATGTACTTCTCGGGATAGAGGGCCATCAGCTGCCCCCCGAGCTGCGGGAGCGCATCCACGATCCGGCACGAGACGCCGCGCAGGCCGGCGTAGAAAGCGGCGAAGAGCCCGGTCGGCCCCCCGCCGATGATGGTCAGGTCCTTGACGTTCGCGTCGCTCACGCGGTGAATCTCCGGTTCGTTGGGGTACGCCGGCCCGGGGAGGCTCCCCCGGCCCGGCCCGCGTTCCATATAGGCGGGATCCGCGCGGCACGCAAGGCTCCGTGCCGGTCCGTGAGCCGTGTTGCACTCTGCATGGGATCTTGCAGGATCGGGCGGAAAAACCGGGGCCGCAGGGGCCGGCACGGGGAGGCAAACTGGTTTCTGTCAACGACTTGGCGAAGTGCCACGCTCCGGGTACACCCGTTGCCTTACCCGGGGCCAGCAGCACGGAGCCGTGCTGGCAGCAGCCCCCCACCCCCTGTCTGGAGAACCACCATGCGGAACCTGCGTAACACCAAGGGCTTCACCCTGATCGAGCTCATGATCGTGGTCGTGATCATCGGCATCCTCGCCGCGATCGCGATCCCCAAGTTCTCGCAGGTGTCGAAGAACGCGAAGCAGGCGGAGGCCGAGTCCATCCTGAAGCAGATTCACTCGCTCGAGGAGTCGCACCGGCAGAAGAACGACACGTACGTGGCCGGCGCGACCGAGGCGGCACTCGAGACGGCCCTGCCCGGCTTCCAGAGCCCGAACGCGAAGTACTTCACCTTCTCGGTCGCGAGCTCGGGAGCAGCCAACTACTGCGCGACCGCGGCCCCGAACGCCGCCGGTACGGCTGCAGGTCTCGTGAACATGTACATCGGCGTCGCCGACGCGGCCGCGCCGGTAGCGGCGGACGGCAAGCCGACCACCACCGCCTGCTAACCACCCGCAGGGACATCGCTCCGGGGGGGGGGC
>DATABU010000219.1:0-3822 GCA_036259415.1 Longimicrobiaceae bacterium | reverse complement strand
GAGGTGATGCAGGCGATGCGGGCGCTGACCCGCGTCCACTATCAGTGGGGCACGGCCCAGGCGTGGAACGAGGGCGGGCTGGCCGCCCTGTTCTGCGGGCCGCCGGGCACCGGCAAGACCATGGCGGCCGAGGTGCTGGCGGCGGCCTGCCGGGCGCAGGCGCACCTCGGCCTGGGCGCGGTGGCGACCCGCGTGGAGACGCGGCACGGCTGGGACGACCTGGTGCTCCCCGCGGACGCGCTCTGCCAGCTCCGGGAGATGTGCAGCCAGGTGCGGCACCGGGACCAGGTCTTCGAGCGCTGGGGCTTCGGCCGGAAGGCGGCGCGGGGGCGGGGGACGAGCGCCCTCTTCACGGGCCCGCCGGGGACCGGGAAGACCATGGCCGCCGAGGTGGTGGCCGCCGACCTCCAGCTCGACCTGTACAAGGTCGACCTGGCGCGGGTGGTCAGCAAGTGGATCGGGGAGACGGAGAAGAACCTCTCCCGCATCTTCGACGAGGCCGAGGACGGCAACGCGATCCTCTTCTTCGACGAGGCCGACGCCCTGTTCGGCAAGCGCACCGAGGTCTCCGACGCGCACGACCGCTACGCCAACGTGGAGACCAGCTACCTCCTCCAGCGCATGGAGGAGTACGGCGGGGTGGTGATCCTGGCGAGCAACCTCCGCGAGAACATGGACGACGCCTTCGTGCGGCGCCTGCGCTTCGTGGTGGAGTTCCCCTTCCCCGACGCGGCGAGCCGGCTGCGGATCTGGAAGACGCACTTCCCCGCGGAGGCGCCGGTGGGCGGCGACGTGGACTGCGAGCTGCTGGCGGAGCGGGTGCAGGTGGCGGGCGGCAACATCCGCAACATCGTGCTCGCCGCGGCCTTCTTCGCCGCCGACGACGGCGGGGTGCTGCGCATGGAGCACCTCGCGCAGGGGACCCGCCGCGAGTACGAGAAGATCGGGAAGCTGTGGGAGGGGCAGGCGCTCGCCCCGCGGGGGGCCCGGTGACCGCCGCCCGCGAGCGCGCGCCGGCGCGGACCCGGTCCGGCGCCCATCCCCGGCCCCATGCCCCCCGGCAGGCCGCGCCGGCCGCCGGCTCCACGGCGTTCCTCCAGCGACAGATGGGGAACCGCGCCTTCCGGGTGCAGAGGCAGGCGCGCGAGGGCACCACGCGCTTCGAGGAGACGGTGCGCGTCCCGCCGGCGCTGACCGACGGCGTGTACCGCGGCGACGTGGAGCGGACCGTGGTCGCGCCGGCCTCCGACACCCAGCCGGAGGAGACGATCCACCGCGACACGGTCGCCGTGGAGTTCGACCCGGACGCCTGCGTCGTTCGCCTCCCCCACACCTTCGCCTTCGTGGCGGGCGAGGCGGCCGCGCCGCAGACCTGCCAGGGTCCGCCGCCGCGCGCGGAGGCCGTGGACCCGCTCCCGGCGGACCGGGTGGCCGAGATCCGGGACCGGTACCTGGAGCGGATCAACGACACGCTGAACGGCTGGTACGCGGTGCGGCTGGAGGGCGACGGCTGCGAGAGCGCCTGCGCCGGCCGCGACATCCCCATCCGGGTGGAGGCGAGCGCCGCCACGGGCGGCGCCGCGGACACCACCATCACCCTGGTGAACCGGGGCGGCCGGGCGGACGCCGCGACCATCTGCGTGGGCGACTACGACGACGGGACCGTCACCCACGAGGGCGGGCACCAGGTGCTGGGCGCGGGCGACGAGTACCGGGAGCGCGACGCCAGCGTGCGGGCCCGCGTGCCGCAGTGGGCCCGGGTCGAGCGCGTCCGCCGCGACGACTGGTCGTACATGGGCAGGGACAACCGCTTCTCCCTCTTCCACGAGCGGCACTTCGCGCACGTCCCCGCCTTCCTCCGCTCGGTCTTCCCGGGGTGCCGGGCGCGGCTGGTGGAGCTGGCCCGGCCGGTGGTCCCCGACTTCCGCATCTCCTTCGGCGGGGGGTACGCCTACATCAACGACGCCAGCGGAGTCTACCTGGACCTGGGGCTGGAGATGGGCGTGCCGCTGTCGCGCCTCCGCGAGTGGGAGCTGATCCTGGGGGTGCACGGCGGGATGCTCGGGCAGATCGAAGACGACCGTCGCTCGGCCTGGCTGCTGGGCGCGCGTCTCGGCCTGGAGCACACCTGGACGCCGTCGGCCGGGGGGTTCCGCGTCGGGGGCTTCGGCGAGCTAGGCTACGGCTGGTTCGAGGAGCCGCGCGAGCCGGGAGAGCCGAGGAGCTCCATGGAGGGGATGCCGTACGCCGAGCTCGGCCTGGGGCTCGGGTACCGCACCGGGGGGAGCCCCGGCTTCTCCATCGGGGCGGAGTTCGCCGGCGGGTCTTCGTTCGGGACGGGACGGATCGGCGACCCGGGCGCGGAGCTCTCGGGCGACGACGAGGCCCTGCGCTGGCTGCGCGCCGGGGCGCGCGCGGCGATCGAGTTCTAGCGGGAACCGGGAACGAGGAGGACGCCATGCCCGCAGCGAGAGAGCGCACCACGGCGAAGACCGCCCCGGAGGCGGCGGCCCGCCGCACCCCCCGCGAGGCCGCCGCGCCCCGCCCGGGTCCGGCCGCGCTCCTCCAGCGCCAGCTGGGGAACCGCGCCTTCCGCCTGGCCTCGCGCGGGACGCGGCCGATGCTCCAGCGCTGCGCCTGCGGCGGCACCTGCGCGCACTGCCGCGGCGACCGGGAGCCGACGGTCCCGGTGCAGACCAAGGTGGAGGTGGGCGCGCCCGGCGACGTGTACGAGCAGGAGGCCGACCGCGTGGCCGAGCGGGTGATGCGCATGCCGGAGCCCCGGGCCGCCGCACCCGCCCCGCCCGGCATCCGCCGGCTCCCCGCGGGCGCCCCCGCCGCCGGCCGGGCCGACGTGAGCCTCCCCGCCGGCGAGGGCCGCCCGCTCGCCTCCTCCACGCGCGCGTTCATGGAGCCGCGCATCGGCGCCGACTTCTCCGGGGTGCGCGTCCACTCGGGACCCCGTTCGGAGGCAGCGGCGGACCGGCTCCAGGCGCGCGCCTTCACCTACGGGAGCGACGTCTGGCTGGGGCGGGGCGCCGCGGAGGGCGACCGGCGGCTGATGGCGCACGAGCTGACCCACGTGGTGCAGCAGGGCTCGGCCGGGCCGCGCGTCCAGCGCGACCCGCCCCCGCCGCCGCCCCAGCCTCAGCAGCCTCCCCCGCAGGAGTGCCCCGGCGGCGTGAAGACGGTCACCGTGGACACGGTTTCCCTGCACGGGTCGAGCGGCGACCCGCTGGGCGATCTGGCCTTCGCCAACACCGTGTTCGCCCCGTGCTGCGTGCGGTTCGACCTGGTGTCGGGGGGGACCGTCGACACTGCCACGACCGACAGCTGGATCGGCGCGGACCACGTGATGAGCTGGGACACCTCGGGCGCCGCCGTGAACGCGGAGGAGTCGGCGACCTACGACGGGGCGACCTCCTACTTCGGGCTCACGAGCCGCCTGCGCGTCTTCTACGTGGACGACATCACGCCCGGCGCGCGGGCGCTCAGCCGCCCAGCCGTGTTCGCGACCGGCCTCGCGGCCCCGTACCGGGGGATGATCACCGTGACCAACGGCGCGGGGCGCCGCACCCTGGCGCACGAGTTCGGGCACGTCCTGCTGAACGCCAGCGGGGCCGTGCACACCACGCACCCCGGCGGCACCGACAACCTGATGGAGCCCACGAACACCGCGACGGGGTCGAGGCTGGAGCCGTCGCAGTGCGCCACCGTCTTCGCCAACGCCTGAGGGGCGGGAGCGGACGATGACCGGATCCCACGCCGCCCGCGAGCGCACCGCCGCCCGCCCCGTGCCCGCCCGCACGGCGGGGCGCGGCC
>DATABU010000218.1:0-3116 GCA_036259415.1 Longimicrobiaceae bacterium | reverse complement strand
GCTCGGGCCGGTGGGCCCGAGCGGTCTCCGCGGCCCCACCGGACCGACCGGCCCGGCCGGGCCGTCGGCGGACCCGCGGCGGCTGGTCGCGGAGCTGCAGTCCGCCGTCGCCCAGGGCCCCAGCGGCTACGCGTGGGACCTGGTGACCACGCTCAGCCGCTTCATCACCGGCACCGGCCCCGTGGGCCCCTCCGGCCCCACCGGACCGACGGGTCTCGGCGGCTGAAGCCATCAGGCCCCCAGCCCCAACTGGGCGCCCGCGTGAGGGATGCGAGCGCGAAGCGGCGAGACCCGACAGCAGTTCCGTCGGGTCTCGCCTCCGTTGGGCAGCGTTGTTTGCTGCCCTACGGAGCCGCAGCCCGACCCGAGCGCCAGCGAGGGGCACGCCCAACCCCGGGTCCGTAAAACCCCACCCGACGCGCACCCCTATTCGCCCATGCTGACCGTCGAGACGTGCATCCGCGGCGGCGGGAAGTGTCGGGCGACGGCCGTCCAGAGAGCCTCGATGGTGCACCCCCGGTCGCGGAGCACGGCGTTCGTGTGGAACTCTCCGGCGAGCCACTCGATCCGCCGCAGCGCGTCCTCGTCGCGCAGGATCTCGTGCTCGGCGCCCTCGCAGTCGATCTTCAGCAGCCTGCACCGCCCGATCCCGTAGCCGTCGAGGATCCCCGAGAGCGTGCACGAGTCCACCACCGACCGCCTGAACCCCTCGGTGCAGCGGTAGTAGCCGCCCGCGCCCCCGCTGTTGTGGCCGGGCGCCCACATCGGGAACGCCCGGCCGTCGGCCGTCACCGCCCGCGGGACGGCACGCACGCTGGACACCCCGTTGCGGGCCAGGTTGGCCTGGAGGTGGCGGAAGTTCACGGGGTCCGGCTCGAACGCCGTGATCGCGACCTCCGGGTGCCGCTTCGCGAGGTAGATGCAGAACATCCCGACGTGCGCGCCGATGTCGATCACCTGATCGCCCGCGGCGAAAGGGACCTCGCCGACCCCGTACACGTCGCTCTCGAGCTCGGCGGCGATGATGTCGGTGGCGATGGACTCCGGGGTGTCCACGACGGACACCTCCACGCCGCGGATCCGGTAGCGCCGCAGGCTCTCCGCGCCCCCGGCGGCGCCGTCGCTGCGGCTCACCGGCTCAGCCGCAGCAGGAAGCGGCGCGGGCGGCGGCCACGAACAGGTCCACGGCGCCGGACTGGAGCGAGCCGTTGTACAGGTCGGCGTCCTGCGCGGGCCGGTAGTCCGGCTGCGGGGTGTGCCAGTCCATCCCGAACACGCCCCCCGGGTAGCTGGCCCAGAGCGCGTCCGCGTTCGCCTTCAGGAACGCGGCGTAGCGGCGCGCGTCCGCCTCGCGGCCGGAGATCCCCGCCAGCGCGACGGTGAACTCGCCCAGGTAGCGGGCGAAGATGGGCTTGAAGAGGATGGGGTCCAGCAGCGTGGGACGGAAGTCGCCCAGCACCTCGTACGTGTCGCGCAGCACCCCGCCGTTCCACGTCATCGACGTCACGGCGGCGTCGGCCAGCCGGACGGCGGCGTCTATGAAGCGGGCGTCCCCGGTGGCCCGGTACAGGTCGGTGAGCGCGCCGAGCGCCACGCCCTGGCCGTACGGGCGCGGCGGATTGTCGGGGTTGATGCTCCCGTCCTCCAGCGTGTTCCCCCACAGGAGCTCCCACCGGTCCACCAGGTGCTCCCGCAGCCAGCCCCACGCCCGCTGCGCCCATTCCAGCTGATCGGCCGTGCCGCGCGGGGTGGCGTGCAGCCCGCCCGCGACCTCGCAGAAGAGCACGGTGGAGATGGAGTTCTTGTCGTTCTTCTCGTCGCCCTCCCTGTAGGCCCTGGGGGAGCGCTTGAACCACACCCCGCCGCCGGCCGTGTCGTCCCAGCCGCCCCTGAGGTCCTCGAACAGCCCCACCACGGGGTCCAGGTAGTCGTCGCGCCCGGTGCGCGCGTGGATGCGCAGGAAGGCGGCGCCCCACCACGCCTCGTCGTCGTAGTAGGCGGGCCGATACACCCGCCGGTACGCGGCGAGCCCGGCGTCCAGCGTCGGCTGGTAGGCGTCGCCGCCGGTGAGCGTCATCAGCCCGTTCAGCGCCGTCATCACGTTGGGCGTGCGCCAGAAGTCGTTCGGCACCCAGCGGCCCGGGGCGTCGGGCCCGAACCAGCGCGCGGTGAGCACGTCGGCGGCGGCCTGGGCGTAGCGGAGGTACGGGCCCGTCTCCGTCATGGGGGTCTCCACGAAGGGGTCAGCCGATGGTGAACGCGGGCCCGTCCCGCCCCACCAGCGGCACGGGGCGCGGGATGCCGAAGTAGCGCACGGCCCGGCGGATGGCGTCCTCGCGCTCCAGGGCCACCGCGGCGGGGGCGCCGCACGCGCTGATGTTGTAGTGGTGGTCCTGCCCGAAGGTGTTGCGCCCGTGGTAGCGGTACAGGTACAGGTGTCCCATCCCCGCGAGCCGCGCCACCGGCACCGCCTCGAAGAGCTGCTCCACCAGCACCGAGTCCTCGCCGCGCTGCGCGTACGGGCCGCTCTCCGGATAGCGGAAGCGCGGGTCGGCGTGGAGCATCACCGTGCCGGGGAAGAGCTGGCTCGCGTCCGTCACCCGGCCGTCCATGGTCCAGTCGATCCAGAACAGGAGCCGCTCCTGCTCCAGGTACTGGAGGTGGTCGGTGAGGAAGCAGGCGCGGGCCCCCTCCGCCGCCATGTGGGCGTACTGCGCGGCCAGCCGGTCCGGGTGGCAGCAGTCGTCGTCGTCCCACTGGCAGAGCACCGGGCCCGCCGCCGCCTCCATGGAGAGGTTCCGCAGCGCCCCCAGCGTCGCGCCGGGCTCGGCCCAGACGAAGCGCACGTCCGGGATGGCGTGCTCCTCCACGTAGCGCTCCAGCGCACGGCGGTACCACGCCTCGCCCTCGCACACCACCACCAGCTCGCGGTGGGGATAGCTCTGGTCGGCGTAGCAGCGCATGGAGCGGCGCGCCAGCGACAGCCGGTCGCGGGTGACCATCAGGCAGCTGATGCGCGGCAGCTCGCCCGGCCCCGCGAGCTCCGGCGGTGGTGCGGGCGCGCGGACGGGCGCGCGGGCCGGCCGCTCGCACTCCGCGGTCAGCGCCGCGTCGGC
>DATABU010000217.1:0-4054 GCA_036259415.1 Longimicrobiaceae bacterium | reverse complement strand
GAGCGGCGGCGAGGCGGCCGGCCGCTGGGCCGCACCGGGCGCAGGCGCCAGGTGGAGCAGGAGCGCCGCCGCTGCCGCGGCCAGGCGCCGGACGCGCGGTGCGGCGCTCACCCCGGCGAGCCCTCGAAGCGCTCTCGGATGGCGCGGACCAGCCCGGGGATGGTGTATTCCACCGCCTCCACGTGCACGGGGAGCCCCAGCTCGCGCGCCGTGGCAGAGGTGATCGGGCCGATGGAGGCGACCTCCGCGCGTCCCACCTCCGGGCCGAGCACGTCCACGTAGTTGCGGACCGTGGAGCCGGCGGTGAAGGTGACCAGGTCGATCTCTCCCGCGCGCAGCCGCGCGCGCAGCCCCTCCGCCTCCGCGCCGTCCGGCACCGTCCGGTAGGCGGCTACCTCCACCACCTCCGCCCCGCGCTCGCGCAGGGAGTCCGGGAGCACCGGGCGCGCCTCCTCCGCCCGCGCCAGGAGGACCCGGGCCCCGCGCAGCTCCGTCTCCCGCTCCAGCCCCTCCACCACCGACTCGGCGACGTAGCGCTCCGGGACCAGGTCCGGGTGTGCGCCCTCCATCTCGATGGCCGCAGCGGTCGCCGGCCCGATCGCGCAGAGCGACACCCCCGCCAGCGAGCGCGTGTCGCGCCCGGCCTCGCGGAGCGCCGCCCAGAAGCGCGCGACCCCGTTCACGCTGGTGAAGACGATCCAGTCGAAGCGGTCCGCCTCGGAGGCGGCCCGGCGCAGGGGCTCCGGGTCCGGCGGGTCCACGATGCGAATGGTGGGGAACTGCACCACCTCCGCGCCCAGCCCCTCCAGCGCCCCCGCGAAGTCGCTCGCCTGCGCCCGCGCGCGGGTGACCACCACCCGCTTCCCGAAGAGGGGGCGCGACTCGAACCACCCGAGGTGCCGCCGGAGACCCACCACCTCCCCCACCACCACGATGGCCGGCGCCCCGATCCCCGCTTCCCCGACCCTCGCGGGGAGGGTGCGGAGGGACCCCTCCACGACCCGCTGGCGCGGGTAGGTCCCCCACTCCACCGCCGCCGCGGGCGTGTCCGGCGAGCGTCCGGCGGCCACCAGCCGCTCGAAGTTCGCCGCCATCTTCCCCACTCCCATGTAGAACACCACGGTCCCCACCCCCCGCCCGAGGTGCTCCCAGTCCAGGTCGCTGTCCTCCTTGACCGGGTCCTCGTGCCCGGTGACGAACGCGACGCTGGAGGTGATCCCCCGGTGAGTCACGGGGATCCCCGCGTACGCGGCCGCCGCCACCCCCGCGGTGACGCCGGGGACCACCTCGAAGGGGATCCCGGCCTCCACCAGCGCCAGGGCCTCCTCCCCCCCGCGCCCGAAGACGAACGGGTCGCCGCCCTTGAGCCGCACCACCGAGTCGTGCCGCCGCCCCAGCTCCACCAGAAGGGCGTTGATCTCCTCCTGCGTGCGGGAGTGCTCCCCTCCCCGCTTCCCCACGTAGACGCGCTCCGCGTCCGCGGGGCAGCGGTCCAGGACCTGGGGTCCGACCAGGGCGTCGTAGACCACCACGTCCGCGCGGGCGAGGAGCTCGGCCGCCCGGATGGTGAGAAGCCCCGGATCACCGGGGCCCGCTCCGACCAGGAACACCTTCCCGACGCTCTGCGTCATAGCCGCTCCGCGTCCGCCAGGAGGGCGGAGAGCGTCCGGCGGAGCGGGATCTCCGGCTTCCACCCCAGCGCGCGCAGCCGGGTCCCGTCGCCCACCAGCAGCGGCAGGTCCACCGGGCGGAAGCGCTCCGGGTCGACCTCGATGCGGGCTCCCGTCTCGGACAGCTCGATCATCTCCTCCACCATCGCGCGCAGCTCGTGCGCCTCGCCCGAGCAGACGTTGTACACGCCGCCCGGCTCGCCGCGCTCCACCAGGCACCCGTAGGCGCGCACCACGTCCCGGACGTCCAGCACGTCGCGCCGGACGGCGAGGTTCCCGACCCGGAGCGTGGGCTCGCAGCGGCCGGCGCGGACCCCCACCAGCTGGTGCGCGAAGCTGGGGATGGCGAAGCGCCCGTCCTGACCCGGCCCGGTGTGGACGAAGCTGCGCGCGATCACCACCGCGGGCCCACCGCTGGCGCTCACCTGCCGGGCCACCATCTCCGCGGCGGCCTTGGAGGCGGCGTAGGGGCTCGCCGGGTTGAGCGGTCGGTCCTCGTGGATCGGCTGCTCGTCCTCCGGCACCCGCCCGTACACCTCCGCTGAGCTGGCCAGCAGGACCCGCGTCTCGCGCAGCCCCGCCTCCGCCAGCGCGCAGGCGAGGCGCAGCGTGCCCGTGGCGTTCACGTCCCAGGTGTCCACGGGGAGCGAGAACGACCGGGCCACCGAGCTCTGCCCGGCCAGGTGGTACACGCGGGCCGGCTCGGAGCGCGCCACGGCGGCCGACACCGACTCGCCGGCGGTCACGTCCAGCGGGACCCAGCAGACCCGGCTCAGCTCGTCCGCCCCCAGCACGCCCTCTGCGGGAGGAGCGCCGTCCTGCGTCCCGCCGAATACCGAGCGCCCGGACGCGAGCAGCTCCCGGATGAGGTGCTGCCCTACGAACCCCCCGGCACCCGTGACCAGGATCCGCACAAGGTCAGCCCACGCCGACGTACGGCCGCTGCGGCTCCTGGTGGCGCGCCAGGTCGGCGTCGACCATCATGTGCACGAGCTCGTGGAAGCCGACCGCGGGCTCCCAGCCCAGCGCCTCGCGCGCCTTGGCGGGGTCCCCCACCAGCAGGTCCACCTCCGCCGGGCGCATGAAGCGCGGGTCCTGGACGACGAACTCCTCCCAGTCCAGGTCCAGGTGCGAGAACGCCGTCTCCACCAGCTGGCGGACGCTCCAGGTCTCGCCCGTGGCGATCACGTAGTCGTCCGGATGGTCCTGCTGCAGCATCATCCACATGCCGCGGACGTAGTCGCCGGCGAAGCCCCAGTCGCGCCGGGCGTCCAGGTTCCCCAGGCGCAGCTCCCGCGCGAGCCCCAGCTTGATCCGCGCGGCCGCGTCGGTCACCTTGCGGGTGACGAACTCCAGCCCGCGCCGCGGCGACTCGTGGTTGAAGAGAATCCCGCTCACCGCGAACATGTCGTAGCTCTCGCGGTAGTTGATCGTCGCCCAGTGGCCGTAGACCTTGGCGACGCCGTACGGGGAGCGCGGGTAGAGCGGGGTGTCCTCGTTCTGCGGCACCGCCTGCACCTTCCCGAACATCTCGCTGGAGGACGCCTGGTAGAAGCGGGTCTTGGGGTCGAACACCCGGATCGCCTCCAGCATCCGCGTGACGCCCAGCGCCGTCACGTCGCCGGTGAGGACCGGCTGGATCCAGGACGTCTGCACGAACGACTGGGCCGCCAGGTTGTAGACCTCGTCGGGGCGGGCCTGCTGCAGCGCGTAGAGGAGGGAGTTCTGGTCGGCCAGGTCGCCGGAGAGGAGTTCGATGCGGTCCTGGATGTGGTAGATCCGCTCGAAGTTGAGCGTCGAGCTCCGCCGCACCAGCCCGAACACCTTGTATCCCTTCTCGAGAAGGAACTCCGCCAGGTAGCTCCCGTCCTGGCCGGTGATCCCCGTGATCAGCGCGCTTTTCATGTCCCTGGTTCGCTGCGGTCCCCGTCACCCGGCTTCTGCCGGAACAATCCGAAAACCTATCCCCCGCTCCGGGGGATGTCAACGTGGCGGCGCGGTCGTGCAGCCTTGACCGAAAGCGGCCGGACTTCTAGATTTAGGGTCTTGTCGTACAATCGACCCATGAGACCGAGGAGATATCGATGGCCGGCTTCTGCGCCGTCTGTGGCAAGGGCCCGCGCAGCGGGAACAACGTCAGCCACGCGAACAACAAGACCAAGCGGCGCTGGCTGCCCAACCTGCAGAGCGCCCACGTGGTCACCGAGAACGGGACCCGCAAGCGCGTCCGCGTCTGCACCAGCTGCATCTCCGCCGGGAAGATCCGCAAGGCCGGGTGAGCGGGCCGGAGGCGGTGAGCGCATAGAGGGGCCGCACCGGGTGGGTGCGGCCCCTCTCGCTTTTCGGGCGTGGGAGAGACAAGCGCCGAGGGCCGGATCCAGCGC
>DATABU010000216.1:0-5478 GCA_036259415.1 Longimicrobiaceae bacterium | reverse complement strand
ACCTGGACGAGGTGATGTGAGGGGGGCGAGCACCCCCCTCCCCCGCAAGGGGGGAGGGGAGAACGGCCTGCCCCGGCTGGTGGCCCGCGTGAGGGATGCGAGCGCGAAGCGGCGAGACCCGGGGGCGGTTTCCCGGGGCTCGCCTCCGTCGGGCACAGTAGTACCGTGCCCTACGCAGCCGCAGCCCGACCCCCGCGCAGCGGGGGGCACGCCCGACCCGGTCGGCATTGGGGCCGTCCCGTGACCCTGCCCGACCTGGTCTCGATACTGCCTCCGCCGGGGACCCTGGCGGGAGAGGCGACCCGTGCCACGCTGGTGGCACCGCTCTTCCTGCTGCTCTTCGGCGCGGCCGAGCTCTGGCGCAAGCTGGCTCGCCCGCCCGTGGAGTGGACGCGCAAGGCGGTGCACACCGGCGGCGGGGTGATCGCCGCGGGCTTCCCCTGGATCTTCGCGTCGCACTGGACGGTGCTCGCCCTGGGGGCGGCGTTCGGCGGGATCCTCTGGGGGACGCGCCGGCTGGGGATCCTGGAGAGCGTCCACGGCGTGGAGCGGAAGTCCGAGGGAGGGCTGTACTACCCGCTCGCCGTCTACCTGCTCTTCCTGATCGCCGCGCCGTCGCCGCCGTTCTACCTGGTCGCCATCCTGGCGCTGGTGGTGTCCGACACGGTGGCGGCGCTGGTGGGGACGCACTACGGGCGCATCACCTACTCGGTGGAGGCGGACGACCGGCGCAGCCTGGAGGGCTCCGCGGTGTTCTTCGCGGCCACCTTCCTGGGGGTGCACCTCCCCCTGCTGCTGCTGACCGACACCGGCCGCGCGGCGAGCGTGCTGATCGCGCTGCAGGTGGCGCTGATCGTCACCTTCTTCGAGGCGGTGTGCCTGTACGGGAGCGACAACCTGGTGGTCCCGCTCGCCACGTACTTCCTGCTGGTGAAGATGGCGCCGCGGGACGCGGAGTGGATCGGCGGGCAGCTCGCAGCGCAGCTCGCCCTGATCGCGGCGGTGTCGTGGGTGGCGCTGCGCTCGCACGTGCTCACCGTCAGCGGGGCCATCGGGGCGACGCTCTTCTTCTACGGCGCGTACTCGCTGGGCGGCGCGGAGTGGGTCGTGGCGCCGGCGCTCGCGCTCGGGGGGCTGGTGTGGGTGTTCCGGCGCTTCGCGCGGGGGACGCGGCCGCCCCGCGGCGACTACCAGGTGTCGGCGGTGTTCTACAGCACCATCGTGGCGGCGCTGCTGGTGGTGCTCAACAACGCCCTGGAGACGCTGGTCCCCGGCGCCGGCCCCGTGCTGGCCCGGACCGACCCGCTCTACGGGCCGTACCTCGGCGTGCTCGCCGGGCACCTGGCGATGCTCGCGCTCACCTGGCGCGAGTCGGGCCCGGACGCGGCCGGCGCGGCGAACCGCCTGCGCGCGGGGGCGCTGGGGCTGCTCTGCGTCGTACCCGCCGGCATCGCGGTCTGGACGCGCGGCCCACGGGCGGAGGCGGCGCTCTCGGCCGCGGCGGTTGGCGTGCTGGCGTTCGGCCTCTACGCGGGGCTCCGCTGGGCCCGGCGCGTCCCCCGCGGGGCCGCCTGGGAGCTGCGGCTGCAGACGGCCTCGTCGCTGGCCGCGCTCGCGGTGGTCGTCCCGGTCCACCTCGCGCTGCTGCCGGGCGGCTGAGGTGGAGATGGTCTACGCCCTGCAGCTCCTCGGCGTGGCCGTGTTCGCGGCCAGCGGCGCGCTCTCGGCCGGACGGAAGCGGATGGACCTGATGGGCGTGTTGGTGATCGCCACCGTGACCGCCATCGGCGGGGGGACCATCCGCGACGTGCTCCTCGACCGGCACCCGGTCTTCTGGATCGCGGACCCGCTGTACGTCGTCGTCAGCGTCGCCGGGGCCGTCGCGACGCTGCTCTTCGCGCGCACCCGCCGGCCGCCGGCGCACTCGCTCGCGCTGGCGGACGCGCTGGGGCTGGGCTTCTTCACCATCGGCGGCGTCCAGGTCGCGCAGCAGATGGGAGCGGGCGGCATCGTCGCGGTGCTGATGGGCACGATCACCGGGGCGGCGGGCGGGGTGATCCGCGACGTGCTCTCCGCCGAGATCCCGCTGATCTTCCGGAAGGGCCACCTCTACGCCTCGACCGCGATCGCGGGGGCCACGCTCTTCCTCCTCCTGGAGGCGGCCGGGGTGCCGTCCCCCGTCCCCACCCTGGCCGGGATGGTGGCCGTGGTGGGGCTTCGCGTCGCGTCGGTCCTGCTCGGGTGGCACCTGCCGGTCTTCGAGGTCCACGAGGAGAGGGACGAGCTCGAACCCCGGGACGGAGGATGAACCGGATGGCGCTGCGGATCGAGCGGTTCGCCCCGGGCGACGCGCGGACGGCCGACTTCGCCGCCGTGCGCGAGCGGATCGGCTACCCGGTGCCGGACGAGGACGTGCCCTCCCACGCGGAGTGCCTGGTCGCCTACGCGGGGAGCACGCCCGTCGCGCGGCTCGCCGTGGAGGTCGCGCCGGAGCTGCACGATGCGCCGGGGCCTTCCGGCCTGGCGGGATGGTACGAGACCGTGGACGGGGAGGCAGGGACCGCCCTCCTCGTCCGGGCGAGGGAGATGCTGGCGGAGCGCGGCGTCGCCCGGGTGCTGGGGCCCATGAACGGGAGCACCTGGAAGCGCTACCGCCTGGCCCTCGCGCCAGCTCCCGGGGAGGCGGCGCCGCGGCCGTTCCTGACGGAGCCCGTCAACCCTCCGGAGTACCCGGCGCACTTCGAGGCCGCGGGATTCACGGTCGCCGCTGAGTACGAGAGCCGCCTCGCCGTGCGGCCGGACGGCTGGTCCGACGAGCCGGAGGACGAGGGCCGGGACGACGGGATCACCGTCTCCCCGCTGGACCCGGCGCACTTCGACGAGGCGCTGCGCGAGATCCACGACCTGAGCCTCGCCGCCTTCTCGCGGAACCCGTACTACACGCCCACCGGCTTCGACGAGTTCGCCTCGGCGTACCGGAAGGCGCGGCCGCTCCTCGACCCGGCGCTGGTGCGTCTCGCCCGGGGCGCGGACGGCCGGCTGCTCGCCTTCGTCTTCGCCTTCCCGGACGCGCTGGACCGCGCGCCGGGCCGCCCTCCGCGCGTGGTCCTCAAGACGCTGGCGACGGCCCCGGAGGCCCGCGGGCTGGGCCTGGGCGGCCGCCTGACGGGCGAGGTGCACCGCGCCGCCTTCGCCCGCGGCGCCCCCGCCGTGGTGCACGCGCTGATGCACGTGCAGAACACCTCCCAGCGGATCTCCGGCCACTTCCACGGCGAGCCGTTCCGCCGGTACGCCCTCTACGGCCGGACGCCGTGAGCCCGGAAGGAAATCCGAACGTCGCCGCCCAGCTGGCGGAGCGCGTGGCGCTGCACCCGGAGCGGACGGCCATCGTGGAGTACTCCGGGGGCCGGGCAGCGCCCCGGCGGATCACCTTCGGTGGGCTGGCCGAGCGGGTCGCGGGGCTCGGTGCCGGGATGCGGGAGGCGGGGGTCGGGGCGGGGGACCGGGTGCTGCTCTTCGTCCCCATGTCCATCGACCTGTACGTGGCGCTGCTGGCGACGCTGCACGCCGGCGCGACCGCGGTGTTCCTGGACGCCTGGGCCGGGCGCGAGAGGCTGGACGCCGCCATCGCCGCGGCGCGCCCGAAGGCGTTCGTCGGCTCGCCGCGCGCGCACCTGCTGCGCCTGGCGAGCCCCGCCGTCCGCGCCATCCCGCTGAAGTGGGTGGCCGGGCGCAGGTGGCTCCGCCTGGAGCGGTACGAGCGTCCCCCCTCCGGCCCGCCCGCGGCGGTCGCGCCGGACCACCCCGCGCTGGTCACCTTCACCACCGGGAGCACCGGGAGGCCCAAGGGCGCGGCGCGCTCGCACGCCTTCCTCTGGGCGCAGCACCGCGCCCTCGCCGCGCACCTTCGGCTGGCGGAGGAGGACGTGGACATGCCCACCCTCCCCGTCTTCGTCCTCAACAACCTGGCGTCTGGGACCACCAGCGTGGTCCCGGACTTCGACCCGCGCCGCCCGGCGGAGATCGACCCCGCGAAGATCTTCCGGCAGATGTCCCGGGAGCGGGTCACCACCACCAGCGGCTCCCCCGCGTTCTACGAGCGGCTGGCCGGCTGGTGCGCCCAGCGCGGGTTGCGCGTCCCCGCCAGGGCGCTGTTCACCGGCGGCGCGCCCGTCTACCCGCCGCTCGCCCGACTCCTCGCAGACACCGTCGCCGGCGAGGCGCACGTCGTCTACGGGAGCACCGAGGCCGAGCCGGTCGCCGGGATCGAGGCGCGCGCGATGCTCGCCGCCATGCGGGACGGCGGGGAGGGGATCTGCGTCGGCCCCCCGGTGCCGGAGGTCGATCTGCGCATCGTCCGGCCGCACGACGGCCCGATCGAGCTGGGGCCGGGCGGCTGGGCGGAGTGGGACGCGGCGGGCGGGGAGACGGGGGAGGTCGTAGTCACGGGAGACCACGTCCTCGCCGGCTACCTGGACGCCCTCGCCGCCGACCGCGAGAACAAGGTCCGCGACGGCGCCCGCGTCTGGCACCGCACCGGCGATGCGGCGCGGGTGGACACGGAGGGACGCCTCTGGCTGATGGGGCGCGTGTCGCAGCGCGTGGAGCGCGCTGGGGAGACGTGGTGGAGCACCCCCGCCGAAGTGCGGGCGCTCGACACGCCGGGTGTGCGCCACGCCGCCTACCTCGGCATCCCCGACCTGGAGCTGGGCCAGCGCGCGGTTCTCTGCGTGGAGACGGAGGGCGGCCGGTTGGGCGAGGCGGAGCGCGCCGCCCTGCTGGAGCGGCTCGCCCCGATCCCGGTGGACGAGCTGCGCGTCCTCGCCCGGATCCCCCGCGACCCGCGGCATGCTTCCAAGACCCACATGGCCGCCCTGTACCGACTGCTCCAGAGAGATACTCCTTGACGTGGGGGATCTCGCAAATGTAATCTGAGTCGCCTACGATGCGCTCGGTTGAGGATAGAGCGCACCAAGCCGACTTTCACAGGGAGGCTCATCATGAAGCGATTCGCGAGGCTGTTCTGGGCCGCCGGCGTGATCAGCGGGCTGCTCACGGGTGTGCAGTCGCTCACGGCCGCGCCGTCCGAGACCCAGCGACAGGAGTGTGGCTGGGTCTGGTCCTGGCAGCAGACGATGTGGGTCTGGAGCTGCGGCGAGCCGTAAGTTCCCGAATGGGAACGGACTGCGTTCCCGATCCGGCCCAGAACTCCCCGGAATCGCGAGTCCGCCGTGCCGAACCTGTGGCGGCGACTGCGATTCCGATGCGTCGCCGGCCAGCATTGACGCTCCCGACGGGTGGCCTATCTTTTCACACCCCAGGGAGAAACGCGAACCCGCGGGGCGGCTGCTCCGCGGGTTCGGCGTCCAGGTGGCGGCCGCTCCACCGGATGCGCGCCCGGAGGGACGAGACCCGACAGCCGTATCGTCGGGGCTCGGCTGCGTTGGGGAGCGTCGTTTGCTCCCAAACGCAGCGCGC
>DATABU010000215.1:0-3637 GCA_036259415.1 Longimicrobiaceae bacterium | reverse complement strand
GCGCGCTCCGCAGCGTGGTCCGCGGCGGGCAGGGCCCCAGCGGGGGCATGCCCACCATCAGCAGCACGCTCGGCCGCGGCGCGGCCCCATGCTCAGTACGCATCCCTCCCTCCCGCGCCGGCGCCGCGCTGGCGCACCCGCCCCAGCGCCTCGCCCAGCAGCTCCAGCGTGCGGTCCTGCAGGTCGATCGCGGAGCGGAAGCGCTCCGCGATGCCCTCCGGCGGTGCGGGGAGGCTGTCCAGCCCGTCCCGCAGCCGCTCCCTGAGCCGGGCGACGTGCTCCATCTGCCGCTCCAGCATGCGGGACTCCATGTCGGGGGCGATGCGGTAGTAGTCGCGCCGGTCGCCCGGGCGGTTCACCCGCTCGATCACCCCCCACTGCTCCAGGAGGCGCGAGTTGGTGCTGATGCTCCCCTTGCTCACCTGGAGCCGGTCCGCCATCTCGTCCAGCGAACAGGGGTCCTCGTTGACCATGAGCAGCCCGAAGAGGCGGCCCGCGATGCGCGGGATCCCCTCCTCCTCGAAGTGCCGCCCCATGGTCTCGATGAACGCGTTCGTGGCTCCCTGCATCCGCCCTCCCGCGGTGGTTGGTTCCGTCGAGCCAGGGAAGCTAGCCAAAGCCGTCTGTTTAGTCAATACTGAACGCACAATACAGTTGAGCTACATGGGGTTGCGCCGCGCGCGCCATGCGACGCCGCTCCCGGCGGGCTCTCCCGTCATGGCGTCGCCCGAGACGCGGCCGGTGAAGCGCCGCGCCGCGCCGCCCTCTCCGGGCACGCGCCAGGCGAAGGAGACGCGGTCGCCGCGGAGGGCGGCCTCCTCCAGCGGGTACGCCCGGCCGCCCGAACGCACGGTCCCACGCAGCTTCTGGAAGCGCTGCGTCAGCTCCAGGGTGAAGCGCTCCCCGCCCGCCTCCACCTCCCAGCTCCCCGCGACGCGCGCCGGCACCACCCAGTAGTAGATGCGCGGCCCGAACTGACCGGGGGCGCGCTCCACCACCTCCACGCTGTCCGGCTCCCAGTCGCCCATGCTGAAGGAGTTGGAGACGACGCGCGACCCCGGCCGCAGCTGCTCCAGCAGGCGGGGGCGGAGCCGGAGGTTGAGGCTGGAGAGGAGGTAGAGCGTCACCACGGTCGCGGGGCGTAGGTCCAGCTCGAAGAGGTCGCCCCGGACGAAGCGGACCCGGTCGGCCACCCCGGCGGCGCGGGCGTTCTCCTCGGCCCGGCGCACGAGGTCGGCCTCGATCTCCACGCCCAGCCCGCGCGCGCCGTGGTCCCGCGCCGCGGCGATGACGATGCGCCCGTCGCCGGAGCCCAGGTCGTAGACCACGTCGTCCGGCGTGGGCGCCGCCAGCGCCAGGATGCGCTCCACCGCCTCCGGCGACGTGGGGACGTAGGGCACGTCGGACACCTTGCGCTGCGCCCCCGCCGTGCCCGCGAACAGGACGAGCAGTGCGGCCGCGAGGGCCGGCGCGCGAAGTAGGGGAGTCCGCATGGCTCTGCTCCGGTGCGAGGGGGAGGGACTTCGCCGGGCTGCAATAGAGCGCGCGGGCCCCGGCGCCGCGAGGGGGTGCCGGGGCCCGCAGGAGAACCGCGCCAGCCCATCCAGGGACATGCTCGGACGCCCGCGTGAGGGATGCGAGCGCGAAGCGGCGAGACCCGACAGCAGTTCCGTCGGGGCTCGCCTCCGTTAGCGGGCGTAGTCTGCCCGCTTACGGAGCCTCAGCCCGACCCGAGCGCCAGCGAGGGGCACGCCCGACCCCGCCCTTCCCGACTACTGCGCCCGGGAGCGCAACCAGGCAAAGGCCGGCCTCGGCGTGCCGTCCTCGCGCAGGATCCCGTACCCCTCCGGGTCGCCCGTGAGCTGGAACCAGTAGAGCCGCTCGTAGCCCAGCCGCGACGGGTCCGCGGTGAGGATCGTGCGCAGCTGCTCGGCCTGGAAGGCGTCGGGGCTGCGGCGGACGTAGCGCGCCTGCGCGTCGCTGGCCCCCAGCTCCGTGGCCCACACCGGCCCCTCCCACCCGGCCTCGCGCACGGCGCGGTAGCGGGAGAGCGGCTCCCCCGCCGAGCCGATCCCGTACGGGTGGATCGCCAGCACGTCGAAGCCGCCCGCGTCCACCACGCCGCGCAGCCAGTCGCGCACCCCGTCGCGGTTCCACGCCACGCCGGCGGAGACCAGCTTCACCCCGGGATCGAAGGCGCGGATCAGCCGCGCCGCGCGCCGCACCTGCTCGCCCCAGCGGCGACCCTGCCGGTAGGGGTCGCCGCCGGGGATGCCGAAGGGCCCGTCGCCGTCCACCTCGTTGTCGAGCTGCACGTAGGGGAAGGGCCCGTGGGCGTCGAAGAGAGCGCGATAGCGCCTCGCCATCCGCCCGCCGGCCCCGCCCGGGTCGCCCGGCCCGGCGTAGACCAGCGGGAGCACCTCGATCCCCGCCCGGCGGTAGGCCGGGTACCAGCTCCAGTCGGCGGGGGTGGTCCACCACCACCAGGAGGCGCGCACGTGCCGCACCCCCACCTCGCGGACGCGGGGGAGCAGCTCCCCGGCGCTGGCGGGCTGCACGTTGAGCCCCAGGACCGGCTCGGCCCGGGGCGGCGCGGGGCCGGGAGCCGCGCCGCCGAGGGCGGCCAGGAGGAGGAGCGGGACGGCGAAGCTTCGCATGGATCGGGGTGCACGGGGAATCGCGGCGGCTCCCGCTGCGTACCCGCCGCGCCGGGCGCGGGGTCCTCCCCGGCACGGCCACCCGTAGGGGTTCCGAAAGGAGGCGGCCATCGATAATTTAATTCCCGACATCCGTGGACCGCCGGAGCACGCCTGACGGGGGGCTGCGGCGTCCCGGACCGGCGTCGTCCGCGACCGCGCTCAATGTGCCAGGAGCCGCACACCCGGCACCGGAGCATGGCCGCACCGGCCGGAGGCAGGCTCCCGAGCGAAGGGATCGTAGATGGAGAACGTCGAGAGCGTGTACCCCCTCACCGGGATGCAGCAGGGAATGCTGCTGCGCGTCCTGCGTCGCCCCGGCTCCGGCGAGTACGTGGAGCAGGTGAGCTGGACGCTGGAGGGGGCGCTCGACGACGCGGCGTTCGCGCGGGCGTGGCGCCTGGTGATGGACCGGCACCCCGTGCTGCGGACGGCGTTCCTGTGGGAGGGGCTGGAGCAGCCGCTGCAGGTGGTGCGCTCCGGCCGGGCGCTCCCGACGGCGGAGCACGACTGGCGCGGCGTCCCCGCGGGGGAGCGGGCGGAGCGGCTCGCGGGCTGGCTGGCGGAGGACCGGGCCCGCGGCTTCGACCTCGCGGCGGCCCCGCTGATGCGGCTCACCGCGCTCCGCCTCTCGGGGGCCGAGACGCACTGGGTCTGGACGTACCACCACCTCCTGCTGGACGGGTGGTCGGCGTCGCTCTGCCTGCGCGACGTGTTCGCCGCCTACGACGCGCTCCGCCGGGGCGAGGCCCCCGCCCTCCCGCCGGCCGTCCCCTTCGAGCGCTACGTGGCCTGGACCGGGGCGCAGGACGCCGCCGCCGGCGAGGCGTTCTGGCGCGACGCGCTCGCCGGCTTCGAGGGCGCGGACGCCCCGGGGGTGCTGCGCCCCGGCGCCCGCGAGGGGGAGCGCTACGGGGTGGCGTCGGCGGCGCTGGAGCCGC
>DATABU010000214.1:0-1578 GCA_036259415.1 Longimicrobiaceae bacterium | reverse complement strand
CCCTCCACCGCCTCCAGCGAGACCGGCGCGCCGCCCGGCGCCGGGGGCGGCGCGGCGGCCGGGGCGCACCCGGCGGGGAGGAGGAGCAGGACGGCCGCCAGCGCGGCGGCGTTCCGGCGACGGAGCATGGGGCCTCCTTCGGCGGAGAGGAGCGGGGTCCGGGCGGCGCCCTACACGCAATCTCCGGGCGCATGCGCCGCGTGGGGGCTTCCCCGGCTCGCGGTCGGCCGCCCCCCCGCCTGCGCGCCGCCGGGGAGCGGCGATCCTGGAGCGAGGGGGACCCCCTCCCCCGTCCACCCCGCCGCGGGACAGCGACTGATGACCTGGGACTCTCTCATCGTGGGCTCGGGGTTCGGCGGCAGCGTCGCCGCGCTGCGCCTGGTCGAGAAGGGGTGCCGCGTCCTCCTCCTGGAGAAGGGCCGGCGCTTCCGCCCGGGGATTTCCCGCGCAGCAACTGGAGCCTGCGGCGGTGGCCGTGGATGCCGCGGCTGGGCTTCCCGGGGCCCCTTCCAGACGACCTTCCTCCGCCATCTCACCGCCGTGTCGGGGGTGGGGGGTACCCGGGGCTGTACGTGGTGGACGGCTCCGCGGTCTCCGCCAACCCCGGGGTCAACCCCTCGCTCACCATCTGCGCCGGTGTAGCCTGGCTCCGCCTACCGGCCTGTGGACGGCGTGGCCTCCGCCTGCGTCCAGATCAGGACCACGCCGCAGCCGCGGTCGTACCCCGCGAACTGGGCCGGGATCTCGGCGGCGGTGCGGTAGACCTCGATGGCCACCACGTCGGTCATGGAGATCCGGTCGATGTCGTGGCCGGCCTCCATCCCGCCGGCCACCGCGAGGACCCCGTCCACGATGATGGGAAGGAAGCACATGCTGGACACGGCCGACTGGTCGCCCTCCTGCTGGGTGGTGCGCAGGCTGATGGGGGCGCTCCTCCCGCTGCCGACGCGCATCTCCTGGGGCGGCCGGCTCCCCATTGCGCCCGGGCCCGCCGGCGGGTAGTACCGGTTGACGCGCAGGCCGGGGACGCGGCGCAGGGCGCTGGAGAGCGGGGCCGCGCGGCTGAACTGCTCCTCCGTCAGGAAGTATCCGAACCCCGCCTCCCTGCGCTCGTAGAATCCGGCGGAGGCGAGGGAGCGGCGCTCGGCGCGGCCCTCCACGCGCAGCGGGTCGAGCGTGTAGGGCACGGTGACCATCGCCACCAGCCCCGAGCCCTCCCCCAGGCGCAGCTCCACGTCGGCCGCGCCCCCCTCCACCTCCACCTGCGCCGCGCGCGTCCCGTGCTGCGGGTGCGCGACCGTCACCGCGTGCGTCCCCGCCGCCAGCTCCCGCAGGCTGAAGCGCCCCTGCGCGTCCGTCGTCTGCGCCGCCCCGCCGCCCACCCGCACCGTCGCACCCGCCACCGGCTGCCGCTCCGCCCCTCGCACCACCCGCCCCGACACCGCCGCCCGCGCCCCCGCCGCGGCGCTCGCCGGCTGCGGCCCCACGGCGAAGTCCTGCAGCACCGGCTCCGAGCCCAGGCTCAGCGTGGTCCGCACCGACGCCCCCGGCGCCTCCACCCGCACCGCCGCCGCGCCG
>DATABU010000213.1:0-10147 GCA_036259415.1 Longimicrobiaceae bacterium | reverse complement strand
ACTTCGCATGCCCTCATCGTGCGGAGCGCGCAGGCAGGTAGCCAAGTCGCCCACTCTGCTTCCACCAGACAGACCTTAGCGAGCCGACACACTCAAGCTTCCGTTGGGCCCCCTCTCCGTAGCGACCTAATCGCCGGCAATCAAACAGGCCGCCCCCCCCTGGCCGGCAGCTGCAGGCGGCCACTCCCGGCCTGCGGATCCAGCCGCTTGCCAGGAGCGACACCCGGCAGATAAGTGTCCTAATAAGGCGATCTTCCCCCACCGGGTGATAGACTCCGAGAGAGGCCCGTGGTTGGTGTAAGACGTGGTGTCGGCGGCGGAGTGAGTTGTTCTGGAGTGACTGCCACTGTTCCATCGCGGAGCGTCGCATTCGACCGGTCCTCTCCTCCGGCACACGCGCCTCGTCACTCTGGTCGCGTGGCGCGCATCGGCCACCCGCTTGGTGGGGGTGCGGCCCTGCAGCATATATTGGGGGGGAATCTGCGTCTGAGCCGCCGTGCTGAATGCGGTGGGGTATCCGCCGGAGGTGGTCGAGCGCGCCTGACTCCCCCTTCCTCGAAGCTTCCCGAAGCTGTCCGCACCCGACCGTTCACGGGGCTGCGGGTACGCGCCGAACTCTCACGACTTCCAGCGAATTCGCCAGGAGAGGCCGTAGTAGTCGGCTGAGGCGCGAAGGCGCTTGGACTCAGCCCCACCGATCAAGGGCCGAACAAAAGGGAGAGCCAACACTGCGAACCTCAGAAGTGCATTGCCTCAGATGCTTGCTTCGGCAGGGCTCGCGCTGGAGGCTAGGTAGGGGGGAAGCCCCGAGAGGAAAGCGCAGCGAGGAAGCACCGACGGCAGGGAGCAGCCTCTTGGTCCAGGACGGGATCCACGCACCCGCACCTCAACCTTTCGAACCGCCATATGCGGACCCGCACGTACGGTGGTGAGGGAGGGGGTGCCGGGAAACCGGCCCCCTATCCCGATCAACAGGTCTACTCTAAACTGTTTCTCCTCATAGCTGTGGGTGCTACTCTGGACGGGTCCGCGGCAACCCCGCGCCCCCCTTTCTGGACCTGAAGAAGCGGGCGCTCCTGTAGGGCGACCGCTCCCCGCCGACTGCGCCGCCGCTCACCCCGCCCGCGGCGCGCTCCTCCGCAGCTCCTCCATCTCGATCTTGCGCCGGAGCGAGTCCACCGAGCCGCGCAGGTGGTTGCGCGGCGGCATCAGGTGCTCGCGCAGGCGCTCCCGCTCCCGGATGGGGAGCCGCGCCGCGCGCCCCACCGCGTGGTCCAGCAGCTCCAGCGCCCGCAGCGCCATCTCCAGGGCGTCGGCGAGGGAAGGCTCGGCGGGCGGCTGCGGTTCGTCGGGCATGGTCGGGGCGCGGGTGCAGGGAGTCGCCCGGCTGGGGCCAATCCGGGACGGATCCAAGATCGGCCCGCGCGCCCGTCCTGTCAACTATGTCCACTTTTCCGCCGCGCCCACCCGCCACGCCGGACGGCCGGGCGCGCCGTCTACCGCGCCGCGCCAGCCGCTTCCAGCAGCTCCGAGACCCCGAAGAGCGACGCCACCCGGAAGCCGGCGGCCTCCACCGCTTCGCGCCCGCCCCCCTCCCGGTCCACCAGCGCCAGCACCCCCAGCACCGCGCCCCCCGCGTCGGTCACCGCGTCGCAGGCGCGCAGGGCGCTCCCGCCGCTGGTGATGACGTCCTCCACCACCACCACCCGGTCGCCGGGGGCGAAGCACCCCTCGATGCGCTTCCCCGTGCCGTGCCCCTTGGCCTCCTTGCGCACCGAGAAGGCGTTCACCGGGCGCCCCGCGATCCACGAGGCGTGGGCCAGCGCGTACGCCACCGGGTCGGCGCCCATGGTCAGCCCGCCCACCGCGGCGGGGGCGAGCCCCTCGCGATCCAGCAGCTCCAGCCCCAGCCGGCCCACCAGGAACTGCCCCTCCGCGTGGGTGGTGGTGGTGCGGCAGTCGATGTAGTAGCGGCTCCGGGCGCCGGAGGCGAGGACGAAGTCGCCCAGGCGGAGGGAGCGCTCCACCAGCAGGCGGAGCAGGCGGTCGCGGTCGCTCACTTCTCGTCGGGGGTCGCGGTGGGCATCTCGATCCACTCTTCCAGGGTCCGGGGCGGGGGATAGGGGGCGCCGAACGCCTCGTGCAGCGTGCGGATGGCGGCCAGCGCCGCAGGGTCCTCGCGCAGGTCGTCCTCCGTCCCGAACTCCAGGAACTCCAGGTACAGGTCCGGGACCTCGGCCGAGCGGAAGCGCCACGCGTGCGCCCCTCGCAGCGTGGCCGCGGCGTGCAGCAGCGACCAGACGGCGTCGTACTCGGCGCGCAGCTCCGGGGCGACGCTGCGGCGGATGCTCACCAGCCGCCGCTCTCCGCGGGCGCTCACGTGCCGCGCGGCTCGCGCCGCGTCCGGGGGCGGCGGAGGAGCTGCCCGATCACGAACGCCCCCACCCGCGACAGCGTGGAGGGGCGCAGCCGCGCCGCGAAGCGCTGCGGCCCGCGGATCAGCTGGTCCACCTCCACCGCGCGCAGGCGGCGGCTCCGCACCGCGAAGAGCAGGCGGTCCATCCCGTCGCGCAGCTCCGCGGTGTCCTTGCGGCCGCCGGTGCGGACGATGCGCTCCGCCGCCTCCCGCGCCCGGTCCAGGAGGAACTGCGCGCGCAGGTACTCCCGCGGCCGAACCTCGCCCCCGGCGCGGACCGCGTCGTGGTACTCGTCCGCCAGCTCCTCCAGCAGCTCGTCCAGCACCACCGCCCAGGTGGAGGGCTGCTCCAGGTCGCGCGGCTCCATCCCCCGGGCCACGGTGCGGTCCACCGCGCGCTTGAAGCGCAGCGTCGCCTCCACCACGCCGTCGTCGTCCTCCGGGAGCTCGGCCAGGAAGTCCACGATGGCGTCGTACACCCGCGCGGCCGCCACCGCGTCCAGGGCGTCCACCTGGTCCACCAGGTCGCTGACGCGCGCGACGATCCCCTCCCGGAAGCGCTCGGCCGGGGTGGGGCGGTGCTCCAGGTAGTAGCCGACCTCCGCGTCGATCAGCGCCTCCAGGACGACCAGCTTTGCGTAGGTGTCGGCCTTCACTCTTTGCGGCTCCAGGGTTCCCGGGGTCGACGGCCCCGAAAGGTCTCCCCGGGCTCCGGTTGCGTCAAGGTGAGCCGTGTGTTGGACGGAAACTGCATGGTTCGGGCGTGCCCCTCGCTGGCGCTCGGGTCGGGCTGCGCGCGCGGTAGGACACGGTACGACTGTGTCCAACCGCGCCGAGACCCGCGGAAACTGCCCCGCGGGTCTCGGCCCTGCCGGGCGCGCATCCCTCACGCGGGCGCCCCAGAGCGCCCCCACCATGCTCGCTCGGGCTCGTGGGGGGTGGGGGCGTTGCCCGTCGAGACGAGCTCGGCCCCGGCCACCGGACCGCAGTTCTCCCCTCCCCCCTTGCGGGGGAGGGGCCGGGGGAGGGGGGTCCCGGGGGCCGCCGCGGCCCTTCAGCGCGTGAACACGGCGGTCCGCCCGGGGGCCCAGTCGTGCCCGGTGACCAGGCGGGTGATGGCGCGGGCGATCTTGGCGCCGCCGTGCGACGAGGGCTCGATGGGGTTGGCGTAGTCGGCGTCCTCGTCGCAGACCAGGCGCAGGTCCAGCACGGGGAGCCCGGCCTCGAAGGCCACGCGCAGGATGGCGTCGTTGAAGACGGTGAGCGCGGTGACGGCCAGGCGCTGCTCGTCGGCGTCGGGGAAGCGCGGGTAGTAGACGGTGCACACGGCCGCGGGGAGACCGGGAGCGAGCAGGGCGCGCACCATGGCGCGGTAGCGGCGCTCGAAGTCCCCGGCGATCCCGGCGAGGAGGTCGAGCGCGTCGGCCATGGAGCGCGTGCCCCGGCCCAGGATGTCCACGTGGGCCAGAGCGTCGTTGCCGCCGGCGCTCACCACCAGGAAGTCCGCGTCGTCCGGCGCGCGGCGGAGCTGCCCCTCCACGTGGCCGACCACGGCGCCGTCCACCGCGGCGAGCGTCGCGCGCCAGCCGGCGGGGAGCGCCTCGCGCAGCTGCGCCACCACGTCCGGTCCGCCGCGCACGTACGCGGCGTTGTCGAAGATCGAGTCCCCCAGCAGCACCACGTGCTTCATCCTCTCCCTCCGTTCCCGGGTCGCGGGGTGGTCACACCGGCGCGGGCGCGGCGCCGGCCGCCGCCTCGGCGGTGCGCGGGGGCGCCTCGTCCCCCGGGGCGGGGTCGGGGCGGAACCAGTCGAAGAGCGTCTCCGGCGTGCGGCAGCGGCACAGGCGCTCGCGCCGCTCCTCCGTGCGCACCAGCCGCGCCACCTCGGAGAGGTAGCGGAGGCGCTCGTGGGCGCAGCGCGGCGGGAGGAGCAGGAGGAAGAGGGCGCGGGCCGGCTCCGTGGCGCCCGGCACCGGGACGCCCTCCCCCGCGACGCCCAGGAAGAGCAGGGGATCGCGGACCTCCCCGGTGACGTGCGCGGTGAACACCACCCCCGGCGCCGGCTCCGTGGAGTCCTCCTCCACCGAGCGCGCCAGCTCCGCCGCGATCCGCCCCGCCACCCCGGGCCGGTCCGCAAGCTCCGGCCCGAGCAGCCGCTCGACGGCCTCCGTGAAGGAGGCGCCGTCCAGGTCCAGCGCCACGCGCCCGGCCGCCAGCGCGGCCTCCACCTCCCGGGCCCGCGGCTCCTCCTCCGGCGCCTCGGCCTCGCAGGGGTAGAGCACCAGCAGGTTCTCGGGCGCCAGCGAGGCCAGCCGGCGCGGGAGCCGGTCCAGCTCGCGCTCCCACGCCACCGTGCCGCGTCGGGCGCTCAGCAGCACCACCATGTCGTCGGCGCGCAGCGTCGCGGAGAGCGCGGCGGGGAGGGCCTCCCAGCCGGGGACCGCGTCCACCCTGGCCGGGAGCTCCGGGGGGACGGCCGCCAGGTGCCCGCGGTAGCGCCCGGCGTCCCCGCCCACGGCGAGCGCCGCCACCTCCGCGCCCAGCCTTCCGCCGACGCGCTTGACCACCCCCAGAGCGCCGTAGAAGCCGCGGCTGCGGTCCACGTGCGCTGGGAGCACCAGCACCAGGCGGCGCACCGTGTTCAGCGGCGTCTTCAGCCGGGCCGCCAGGACGAGCTGGTCCGTCCGCTCCAGCAGCTGGTCCAGCTGCTCGTCCATGATCCCCGCGCGGCGGCTCCGCAGCCCGTCCCACCCCGCCACCACCGTGGTGGCGCGCGTCTCGGCCATCCCGCGCACCACCCCTCCGGCGACGCTCCGGTCCAGGCGCGGGAGCGGGTCCACCGGGACGTCGGCGCCGGCCGCGTAGACGGCGGCGTGCCGGAGCACCTTCTCCGCGGCGGCCACGCGCGCCGCGGCGCCGCTCCCGTCGGGCGGGACCACCGTGAGCGGCCGGAGCGGCTCCGCCGAGCCCGGCGCGCGCACCAGGAAGGCCAGGTCCAGCAGGCGCTCGGCGCTCTCCACGTCGGGGACGGGGACCACGATCCGCTGCGGCGCCTCGCCGGGGCGGTAGGGCTCCAGCGCCTCCCGCAGCGCCAGCCGGCGGCCGTACCGCTCCACCACCCACGGCCCCAGGGTGCAGGTGACCAGGATCATCATGATGGCGCCGTTGAGCACCGTGGCGTCGAACAGCTCGATCCGGTACCCGATCAGCGCCGCGGCCAGGGTGGCGGCCGCCTGCGGGACGGAGAGGCCGAACATCGTCCACCCCTCCTCCGGCGAGTAGCCGTAGAGGCGCTGCGTGAGCCAGGCGGCGGCCCACTTCCCGGCGACCACGGTCACGGTCATCCCGCCCATCACCAGCCACGCCCGCGCGCCCCCCGCGAGGACGCGCACGTCCACCAGCATCCCCACCGAGAGGAGGAAGAAGGGGATGAACAGCGCGTTGCCGAAGAAGTGGATCCGGTTGCCCAGCGGCGATCCCTCGGGGATGAGCCGGTTGAGCGCCAGCCCCGCCAGGAATGCCCCGATGATGGCCTCCACCCCCGCCAGCAGCGCCAGCGTCGCGGACGCGAACAGCGCCGCGACCACGAACACGTACGCCCCCGTCTCCCCGTCCTCCTCGGCGCGGAAGAACCAGCGCGCCAGCCGCGGGAGCCCCAGCATCACCAGCGCGGCGAAGACCGCCAGGGAGACCAGGAGGCGCCCCCAGAACGCGGCGTCCAGCTCCCCCTCGGTGGAGGCGGCGACCACGGCCAGCACCAGCAGCGAGACCAGGTCGGTGATGATGGTCCCGCCCACGGCGGCGGTCACGGCGGTGTTCTTGGACACCCCCAGCCGGCTGGCGATGGGGTAGGCCACCAGCGTGTGCGAGGCCAGCATGCTCCCCAGGAGGATGCTGGCCGCCCAGGAGTACCCCAGGGCGAGCCCGGCGCCGGTCCCCAGCGCCTGCGGGACCGCGTAGGTGGCCGCCCCGAAGACCAGGCTGCGGCCGCGGTTCCGCTGGAAGCCGTGCAGGTCGATCTCGATCCCCGCGACGAACATCAGGTAGAGGAGCCCCACCGTCCCCAGCAGGACGATGGTCTCGTCGCGCTCCAGCAGCCCCAGCCCGTTGGGCCCCACCAGCGCGCCCGCCACGATCAGCCCGATGATCCCGGGGACGCGGAAGCGCTCGAAGAGGAGCGGCGCCAGGACGAAGCTCGCGGTGGCGATGGCGAACACCACCACCGGGTCGGCGACGGGGAGCCGGAAGAGCTCCGCGGGGCTGGAGGTCGCGAAGACCGGGTGCATCGTGCCCTCAGCGCGCGAGCGGCTGGACGGCGCGCGTGCGGTCCCAGTGGACCACCGCGTCGAACTGCTCGGGGAGCCGGGCGTGGAAGTAGTGGCTCGCCCGCTCCGTGGCCGGCATGTACACCACCCCGATGGCCCGCTGCAGCCGCCGCTCCCCCAGCCCCGCGGGCGCCCCGCCGCGGAGGGGGAGGAGGAAGGCCGGGAGCGCCGCCTCGTGGAACACGGCCCCGAAGCTGCCGGGGAGCGCGGGCCGGACCGTGCGGCGCTCGCCCGGCGCGCCCCACTCCCGGGCGGCCATCACCGTCCCGTCGTAGGTGGTGAACCCCACCAGCACGGCGTCCGCGCCGTACCGCTCCCGCGCCAGCTGCCCCAGGTTGAGCTCCCCCAGGTCGCCCATGTGCGTGGCGCGGGCGTCGCCCACGTGCGTGTTGTGCGCCCACACCACCACGCGGGCCGGTCCGCCGCCCGGCACCGGCTCGGCCAGGAGCGCCTCCAGCGTGGCTATCATGTGGCGGTCGCGCAGGTTCCAGGTGTTCACGCCGCGCTGGAACATCCCCCGGTAGTACGCCTCCGCGCCCGCGACGACCGCGGCGTTCCGCCGCGCGTCGAAGAGCGCCGCGCGGCCGGCGGCGTCCGCCGTGCGCGCCTCCACCTCCCGGAGCTGCTCCGCGGCCTGCGCCTCGCACGAGGGGGCGTCGTCGAACTCCACCGCCTGCCCGTAGCCCTGCGGCTCGTCCCGGAAGCGGCGGAAGCAGGCGTAGCGGCCCCGCGCGCGCTCCGCGGCGGCCGGGTCCACCCCCTCCAGGTAGCGCACCACCTCGTCGGCCGAGAGCGCGAGGGAGTACACGTCCAGCCCGTGGAAGCCCACCCGGGGCGCCCCCGCGGGGAGTCCCGCGTTGTGCCCGCGCATCCACTCCACCAGCTCCCGCACCTCCGCGTTGCGCCACATCCACACGGGGAACCCGGTGAAGGCGGAGAGCGCCTGCGCCGCGGTGCGGTCGGCCCCCGTCCCGCGGACGTGGCGGTCCACCCGGGCGGCGCGGGGCCAGTCGCCCTCGACGGCCACGGCGGTGAACCCCTTCTCCTCGACGAGGCGCCGCGTGACGCGGGCGCGCTCGCGGTAGAACTCGTGCGTGCCGTGCGTTGACTCGCCCAGGAGCACGACCCGCGCGTCCCCCACCATCTCCAGCAGGGGGTCGTAGTCGCCGGGCGCGCCGGTGAGGGGGACCGCCGCGGACCGGACGGCGGCGGCGGCCCCGGCGGTGGCGACGTCGGCCCCACCGGGCGGGCGACCCGCGGCCGCCGGGGCGCACCCCGCGGCGAGGAGCAGGACGAGGAGCAGATGGCGGCGCACGGGACTCCGGGTTGTGACCATTTGTTTACCGGCACCGTCCGCATGGCAGGAAGCGGGCCGCTCCCCGGGGGGAACAGGCCGGTGCGGGCCCTCCTGCTGCTCCGGGCCCAGCCCGCCGGGAGGTGTGTCCACGGTATGTGGCACCTGGATTGCACCCGGCGCCACTGGCCGTCCATTTCAGTGACACGCACGAGAGCGCAGATGGAAGCTCAGCATTTGGCTCCGGCGGACGCCGGTGGGCCGCGGCCCGGACCCCTCCCGCCCGGGCGGGCGGAGCCGGAGCGGCACCGGGAGTGGCTCGCGGCCCGGCAGGGTCCCGGCCAGGCGGAGAGGCCGCTGGTGCTGATCGTGGAGGACGAGGAGAACATCCGCACGGCGCTGCAGGCGCTCCTGGAGACGAGCGGATACCGCGTCGCGGCCACGGCGCTCGGGGAGGAGGCGGTGCGCGTGGCGCCCGTGCTGCGGCCCGACGTGGTGCTGCTGGACCTGGTGCTCCCCCGCCGCAGCGGCCTGGACACCGTGCGCTGCCTGAAGGAGGACCCGGCGACCGCGTCCATCCCCGTGGTGGCGATGACGGCGCTCTGGCTGGCCGAGCACACCGAGACGCTCGCCGCCGCCGGCTTCCAGGGCGCCCTGCGCAAGCCGTACACGACCGCCGAGCTCTTCGCCGAGCTGGAGCGCGCCCTGGCCCCCGACACCGCCGCCCGCGACATCGGCGCCGCCTAGGACCCGCCGCCCTCCGCGAGACTTCTCCAGGTGCAGCGCCGCGGCATGCTCCGGCGCCCGCGTGAGGGATGCGAGCGCGAAGCGGCGAGACCCGACAGCAGTATCGTCGGGGCTCGCCTCAGTTGGGCAGCGTTGTTTGCTGCCCTACGGAGCCGCAGCCCGACCCGAGCGCCAGCGAGGGGCACGCCCAACCCAGCAGTGAATCGTCGTCACCGGTCCCGCAGGTACTGGTGCACGAACGTCACCGCCATCGACCCCTCCCCCACCGCCGAAGCCACCCGCTTCACCGACCCCGACCGCACGTCCCCCGCCACGAACACCCCCGGGACGCTGGTCTCCAGCAGGTACGGGTCGCGCCCCAGCGGCCAGCTCCGCGGCCGGTCGTCCTCGCGCAGCATCTCCGCCCCGCACAGGACGTAGCCGTCCTCGTCCCGCTCCAGCACGCCGGCCAGCCACTCCGTCTGCGGCGCAGCGCCGATGAAGACGAACAGGGCGTTCGCCAGGGCTGTCTCGGTGTTCCCGGTGGCGACCTCCTGGATGGTGATCTTCTCCAGGCGCCCCTCGCCGTGCGCCTCGACCACGGTGTGACCGGTGCGCACGTGGACGTTGGGCGCGCGGCGGATGCGGTCCACCAGGTACTGGGACATGCGCTCCTCG
This sequence comes from Longimicrobiaceae bacterium, assembly GCA_036259415.1. Lineage (GTDB taxonomy): Bacteria > Gemmatimonadota > Gemmatimonadetes > Longimicrobiales > Longimicrobiaceae > JAFAYN01. Next base: position 708 of record DATABU010000213.1, on the reverse strand, counting down.
ATGGAGTCCTCCAGCACCAGCATGGTCACGCTCCGGGCATAGCGCGCCAGGAGCAGGGCCGCCTGCCCGGCCGAGTTCCCCCCGCCCAGGAGGTACACGTCCTGGCCGGCCGCCGCGTGCGCCTCCGCCCCCGCGGCGCCGTAGTAGACGCCGGCGCCGACGAGCCGCGGACACCCGGGGGCGTCCAGCACCCGCCAGGCCACCCCCGTGGCCAGGAGCAGGGCGTGGCAGCGCAGCTCGTCTCCCTCGTCCAGCACGACGTAGCGGTACGCCTCGCCGGCGCGGATCCGCTCCACCTTCCGGGCGGCCAGGATCTCCACCCCGAAGCGCTCGGCCTGGGCCACCGCCCGCCGCGCCAGCTCCGCCCCGGTGATCCCCTCGGGGAAGCCCAGGTAGTTCTCGATGGCGGCGCTCTGCCCCGCCTGCCCGCCGGGCGCCTCCTGCTCCACGATGAGCGTGCGCAGCCCCTCGCTGGCGGCGTACACGGCGGCCGCCAGCCCCGCGGGGCCGCCGCCCACGACGATCAGGTCGTAGAAGGGCCGCTCCGCCTCGGTGTGCAGCCCGATACGCTCGGCGATCTCCGCGTCGTCGGGCTCGGCCAGCCAGGTGCCGTCCGGGAAGAGCAGCACCGGGAGACGGTCCTCGGGGGCGCCCGCCTCCTCCAGCAGGGCGCGCCCGCGCCCCCCGCGCTCCAGGTCGATCCAGCGG
>DATABU010000212.1:0-1908 GCA_036259415.1 Longimicrobiaceae bacterium | reverse complement strand
CCCCGGGAGACGGAGCACGTAGAGGCGCTGCGGCTCGCCGCATGGCTGCACGATGCGGGGCGAGGAAGGGCGGAGCGGGAGCGCTTCGCGGCGGCGCTCGCGGCGCAGCCGGAGATGCGGGAGCGCTGGCTGCGCGCACTGGTGGGCGAGCTGCGGGGCGGCGCGTCCGCGGACCGGCGGCGGGAGCGGGGGACCGCGGGCCACGCGCGCTGGATCGCCCGTCGGGGAGCGGCGCCGCGGCGGTGAGGGGGCGGCTCAGGCGGAGGGAGGGTCCTCCCCCGCGCGGAGGAGCGCCTCGTGGAGGGGCCGCGTCGCAGGGAGCCAGTCGCGCGCCTCCCCCATCTCCCGGAACTCCGCCAGCTCCGCCCCGCGCGACGCCTCGTACTCCGCCGCCTGGAGCACCGTCTCCAGCTTGTCCAGGTCCTTGACGAAGCGCGCCTCGGGCGTGGCCGCGGCCTGGTACTCCTCCCAGAGGCGCAGCACCTCGTCGTCCCCCAGCATCGCGCAGAAGCCCAGCATGGCCTCGCGCTCGCGGCGGTGCTTCTCCTCCGTGGAGACCCCGTCGTAGGGGGTGATGTCGCCCACCAGCGACTCCGCCAGGTCGTGCACCAGCGCCATCGCCAGGCAGCGCTCCCGGTCCAGCGGCGGTTCCTCCCCGCGCGGGAGCACCAGCGCCAGCAGCCCCACCCGGAAGCTGTGGTCCGCCACCGACTCCGGGCGCTCCACGCCCCGCAGCGCCCACCCCGCGCGCGGCGTCTCCTTCAGGCGCCCCGCCAGGCGCAGGAAGCGCAGCACCTCCCCGGCCCTCTCCGGCTCCATCCTCCTCCTCGTCCCCTCGGTTCGGCTGCTCAGCCCGACCCCAGCGCCTCGATGGCGTCGACGTCCAGCACCCCCCGGACGTCCGGGTCCAGCGCGGCCCGGAGCGCCGCCCGCGCCACGCGCTCCACCGGGAGCGGCCACCCCTCGCGGGCCCTCGCGCCCACCACCGGCAGACGCGCCGCCACCCGCAGGAGCGCCGCCGCCGGGAGCGAGACGCCCCGGCGCGGGCCGTAGACGTACCCCGGCCGCAGCACCACCCCGCGCAGCGCCGCCCCCAGCACCTCCCGCTCGGCCCGCCGCTTGGAGGCGATGTAGCCCTCCCCCAGCAGCGGCGGCCTCGCACTCGCCGACAGGTAGACCATGGCCCTCACCCCCGCACGCTCGGCCGCGTCCACCACCAGCACCGCCGCGTCGCCGTTGACGTGCTCGTAGGTGATCCCCAGCTCCGGCCGCTCGCGGGCGATCCCGATGCAGTGCACCACCGCGTCGCAGCCGTGCAGGTGCGCGGTCCACGCCGCCGGGTGGAAGACGTCCGCCGCCACCCAGCGCACCCGGTCCGCCCACGCCCACGCGGCCCGGGGACGCCCGCTCCGCCCCAGCGCCACCGTCTCGTGGCCCTCCGCCACGGCCGCGCGGCACACCTCCGCGCCGATCAGGCCGCTGCCGCCCGCCACCAGGAGCCTCGCCATGCCGCCTCCGGGCTCAGCGCTCCACCTGCACGCCCCTCCAGAACGCCACGTGCCCGCGGATGCTCGCCGCCGCGTCGCTGGGGTCCGGGTAGTACCACGCCGCGTCGCGGTTGGTCTCGCCGTCCACCTCCAGCGTGTAGTAGCTGGCGACCCCCTTCCACGGGCAGACCGTCCGCGTCGGGCTCTCCCGGAAGTACTCCCGGTTCAGCGCCCCGGGGGGGAAGTACACGTTCCCCTCCACCAGCTCGTACCGGTCGCTCTCCGCCAGCGTAGCCCCGTTCCACGTGGCACGCGCCATCCCCCTCCTCCTATCGCACGGTCGGGTTTCCGCTCCGTCCGTCACCTCCGCAACTCGCGTGCGTGCCCGAAAACGAAGCGGCCGGCGCTCCTGGCGCCGGCC
>DATABU010000211.1:0-17024 GCA_036259415.1 Longimicrobiaceae bacterium | reverse complement strand
GCCGGCCAGCGCCACTCCGAAGCCCACGCCGCCCCCCAGCATCCCGTCCGCCCCCAGCCGGAGCAGCGGCCGCGCGAAGCTGCGGTCGCCCGTCTCGCCGTGCAGCTCCAGCCCGGCGCGGGCGCGGAGCCCCGCGGGGTCGTCGCCGCGGGCGGCGCGCAGCCGGAGGGTCGCGCCCGCCTGGTCGATGCGCTCCGCGGCCAGGTTGGGGCGCGCCTCCCACCCCTGGTCCAGGAGCCCCCACAGGCTCAGCTCCGAGCGGGCGCGCACCGGCTCCTGCCGCTCCGCGAAAAGGCGGAGGTCCCAGCTCCGCCGCCGCGCCGGGGAGGGTCCGAAGCGCATCTCGGCACCGGTCGCGCGGAAGTAGTCGTTCTCGTCGCGCCCCAGCAGCAGGGCGCTCGCGGAGCTCGCGAGCGAGAAGGGCTGCGCGGCCACCTCCACCGCCTCCAGCCCGCGGTACACCGCCGCCTCGGACCGCAGGGCCGGGCCGGAGCGGACCCCGGAGAGCCGGCCCCCCACCTCGCCCGTGGTGCCGGCGCGCAGCTCCGCCCGCAGCTCCACCGGGCCCAGCGGGAGCGCCGCGCGGGCGCCGGCGGAGAGCCCTTCCACCCGGTTGTAGCGCACCAGCTCCGGGGTGAGGAGCTGCACGTGCGGACGGGCGATGCCCCACGGGAGCCCCGGGATGTCGCGCACCAGCTCCGCGAGCTCCTGCATCTCCACCTCGCTCACCGGCCCCTCGCCCTCGTCGTAGACGCTCCCCCCGAACACCGGGCTGGAGGCGAGGTCCGCGCCCTCGGCCCTGGTGACGAGGAAGGCGCGGTCGCACCCCTCGCCGCGGGCGGCGCGCGCGGTGTCCCCCGCGGCGACCCGGGCGGCGGCGCGGTCGAAGCCCGCCTTCCAGGCGGAGTCCCTGGCCACGGCGTCTCCCCGGCCGCCGACGCTGACGGTGACGCTCCCGAAGGTCCGCGGGCGGCAGGGCCGCTCCCCCGCGACGGCGGCGACCGCGCCGGCGGGGGGCGCCGCCGCCAGGGTGTCCCCCACCACGCGGTAGTCGTCGTAGCGGCGCTCGTACGCCAGCGGGACGCGGATCCCCGCGGCGCGCACCACGCCGCGCGCGACCATCGTCCGCGGGAGCCACCAGCGCAGGTCCAGCAGCCCGTAGTCGATGGCGACGTGGTCCACCTCGGCCGTCACCTCCGGGGTGAGCAGGGAGATCCCGGAGGCGGTGGCGGTGCGGGGGCGGCTGAGGCGAAAGGCCGCGCGCACCACGGCGTGCGTCTCCGCGTCCACCCAGAACGACCCGTTGATGAGCCGGGGGTCGGGCCGGCGCGCGGCGATGCGAAGCTCCCGCAGCTTCACCCCGCGCCCGTCCGGGAGGCGGATCGAGGTGCTGTCCCCGCTGGAAAAGCGGTAGTGCGCCTCGCTCCCCGGGGCGAGCGGGTGCCGGAGCTCGGTGGAGTCGACCCGCAGGAGCATCTCCGAGTCCACGGGGTCGAAGGCGAGCGCCGGCACCGTCCCCGCGACGTCCGGCGGCGGGAGATGCGCTCCGCCGGCGACGAGCGGCTGCGCCTCCCGCGCCCCCAGCACCTCGATGCGGACGGTGTCGCGCGACCAGTCGATGCGCGCCGCGGTCTCCCGGCGGAAGATGAGCCGCTCGGCCCCCGCCAGCGCCATCCGCGCCGAGAAGCGCTCGTGCACCGTGGCCTGGTACGCGGTGATGCGGGTGTCCACCACGGCGCGCCGGGCGCGGGCGAGCCGCACCAGCTCCCGGGCGCGGGCGTCCCGGTAGGCATCCGCCGGCACCGCGTCCTGCGCGGCGGCGGGGAGGGCGATCAGGAGCAGCGCGACGGCCAGGAGGATGCGCATGGGCGGCGTGGCGGAGGGGAGGCGACCGGCGTGGCCCGCGTGTACCTCCGCAGACGGGGCGGAGTTCCGGCGGCCCCGCCGCTTGCCCCTCCCCCGCCCCCGTGCCTATCATCCACCCGTCACGGCACCCCCAACGACGCACCCCGGAGACCCGGCATGATCCGCACGCTACTTTCGCGGGCGCTCCCCGCGCTCGCACTGCTCGCGCTCCCGCTCGCCGCCGAGGCGCAGCAGCAGCGCCCCTCCAGTCCGCGGGACACGGCGCAGATGCGCCTCGGCGGCGCGACGGTCCTGGTGGACTACGGCCGGCCGTACGCGCGCGGCCGGAAGATCATGGGCGGGCTGGTGCCGTACGGGCAGGTGTGGCGCACGGGGGCCAACGCGGCCACCACGCTGGTGACCTCGGCGGACCTGCGCATCGGCGGGGTGGACGTGCCGAAGGGGACGTACACGCTCTACACCGTACCCGGCGAGCGGCAGTGGCAGCTGGTGGTGAACCGGCAGACGGGCCAGTGGGGGACGGAGTACGACCCGGCGCGGGACCTGGCCCGCATCCCCATGCGGGTGAGCGCGCTGCCCGCGCCGGTGGAGCAGTTCACCATCTCGCTGGACCCGGGTCGCAGCGGGCGCGGCGAGCTGGCGCTGGCGTGGGAGAGCACGCGCGCCTCGGTGCCGGTGGAGGTGAAGCACGCCCCCGGTCACACCGGGCACTGAGCCGGCCGTGGCGGAGATCCCCGACCCGTTCGCGCGCTTCGGCGAGCTGCTGGAGCGCGCCCGCGCCACCGACCTCCCCGAGCCCACCGCGATGGCGCTCTCCACGGTGGGGCCGGACGGGCGCCCATCCTCGCGGATGGTGCTCCTGAAGGGGTTCGACCGCGACGGGTTCGTGTTCTACACCAACCTGGAGAGCCGCAAGGCGCGGGAGATCGCCGGCAGCCCCTGGGTCGCGCTCTGCTTCCACTGGCAGCCGCTGGAGGTACAGGTGCGCATCGAGGGCCGCGCCGGGGCGGTGAGCGAGGAGGAGGCGGACGCCTACTTCGCCGGCCGCCCCCGCGGCAGCCAGGTCGGCGCATGGGCCTCGCGCCAGAGCGAGGAGCTCCCCTCCCGCGCCGCGCTGGAGGAGCGCATCCGCGAGACCGAGGAGCGCTTCGCCGGCGCCGTTGTCCCCCGCCCCCCCTTCTGGTCGGGCTTCCGCGTGGTACCGGACCGCATCGAGCTCTGGTCCGGCCGCCCCAGCCGCCTCCACGAGCGCGACGTCTACACCCGCGACCCCGCCGCCCCCGGCGGCTGGCACCTCCGCCAGCTGTACCCCTGACCCGCGGGTTGCAGGGACAGCCCGCGACGGCGGCCCGCACCAGACTCGCCCCCCTCTCCCGGACGTCGGACGAGGTGGGCGAGTCTCGGGGCGGGCTTCGGCGCATTGCTGCCGGGAGCGTGGCTGGTCTCCGGAAGCGCTCGATCACTCCCACTCCACCGCTCCCCGCCAACACGACGCCCGCCCCCGGCTGGGCGCCAGCGAGGGGCACGACCGATCCCTGCCGTTCACCCGACCAACCCCTGACGCTCACTACAGGTGAATGCCGCACTCCGTACACGTCGCGGAGGGCGGGCCGCGCGGGCGTGCAACTTGCTCGTGAGGGGTCCCTGCACAGGGTCACCCAGGACCAGAGGAGGCGAACACATGACACGCTACGGACGGGACTACGGCTGGCAGGGGGGCGGGTACGGTGCGGGGGGAGGCTTCCGCGGGAACAGCTTCTACGGCCAGGGAGGCGGCTACCGCGCCCGCGGCGGGTACGACCGGGGGTACGAGCACGGGTGGGGGATGGAGGGGCTGTACGACAGCATCACGCACGGAGCCGGGGAGCGCGGCTACGGCCGGGACTACCGCGGCGCGGGCCGGTACGACCGCGACTTCTACCGCCGCGACTACGGCGCCGAGCAGCCGCGCACTCCGTTCGGCGGCACGAACACGGGCGGGCGGAGCCGCTTCGGCAGCGGGTACGGGGGCTCCGAGCGCGGGGAGGACTGGGGCGGCTTCGGCGCCCGGCGGGGATACGACCGCTCCTACGGGCAGCCGCGCATCGACCGCAGCCGGTACGACCGCGGCTGGTTCTGACGCTTCATCCGGGGGAGGCTGCGCGCGGTCGGTGGGCATTCACGCCTGCCGACCGCGCGTCGCGTGGAACCTCCCCCGGGGCGCGCGGAGATGAAGAGAGCTCTTGACTACAACCTATCGCTGGGTTATTCTGATGCCGACGATCTACAGGGTGCACGGGTTCGCGTTCCGGATCTACACGCACGACCACGAGCCCCCGCACGTGCACGCCGTGAAGGACGGCGCGGTGGCGAAGATCACCCTGGGCGACGAGGACGAGGCCGCGGAGATCGTGGAAGTGGGCGACATGCGCGACCGCGACGTGATCCGCGCTCTCCGGATCGTCGATTCCAACTGGCGCGAGTTCCTGGAAAGGTGGAGGGAGATCCATGGCTAGGGAGACGAGGACCGACGAAGAGATCCGGCTGACCATCCCCCGGGCGCGTGCCAACGCCCGCCATGCGGCCGCGACGGAGCCGCGCGCCACGCGCGCCTGGTACGACGTCGTGAACGGGCGCGTGATGGTGGAGCTGGCGGGCGGGTTCGTGTTCGGCTTCCCGCCTGCGGTGTCGCCGCGGCTGGCGAACGCCACGCCCGACCAGCTCGCCGGGGTGGAGGTGGAGGGAGGGGGCGAGGGGCTGCACTGGGAGGAGCTGGACGAGGACCTCTCCGTGCCGGGGCTGCTCGCGGAGAGCTTCAACCTGCGGAGGTGGGCCGGGAAGTACCTGGGCGGGACCACCAGCGACGCCAAGGCCGCGGCCGCCCGGGAGAACGGGAGGAAGGGGGGGCGGCCCCGGAAGTCGGAGGGGGCGCCGCGCGCCGTGGCGGAGCCCCGGCCCGGGTACCCCGACCCCGCGGCGGCGTCGGAAGGCGAGTGAACGGCGGCCCGGCCGCCCTCCCTCAGACCACGCCGCGCAGCCTCTCCTGGAGCGCTCCCCGCGCCCGCAGCACCCGCATCTTCAGCGCGCTCACCGACACGTCCAGCGTCTCCGACAACTCCTCGTAGGAGCGGCCGTCCACGTGGCGCAGGAGGAACGCCTCGCGCTGGTGGTGGGGGAGCGTGGCGAGCGCGCGCTCCAGGGCGGCCCGCAGCTCCGCGCGGTCGGTGCGCAGCGCGGGGCCGTCGGCGTCGGGGGCGGGGGCGGTGTGCTCCTCCAGCGGGACGGTCGAGCGCCGGCGCCGCTTGAGCTGGTCGCGGCAGCGGTTCACCACGATGCGGTAGACCCACGCCCCGAAGCGCGACGGGTCCCGGCAGCCGTCCAGGCGCGTGTACGCCTTGACGAAGCTGTCCTGCACCACGTCGCTCGCCAGGTCGGGGTCGCGCAGCATCCCCCGCGCGAAGCGGTGCAGGGTCGCCTGGTAGCGGCAGACGAGCACGGTGTAGCAGTCGGTCTCTCCCGAGAGGACGCGCACCACCAGGCGGGCGTCGCTCTCCTCGCCTGGACGCGGGGCGGCCCCCGCGCGCAGCTTCACCTGGCTCATCCCCCCGAGCCCAGGCAGGGCGAGAAAGCGCCGGGTTGCGGGACGTGGTACGGACGCGGCGGAGCGTGACGAGTGGGGGGCATGGGATCGCGGGCCGGCTCGCGGGGAGGTGGAGGAGGGGCGCAGCGGGATCGGCGCCGTCTGAACGGGAACGCGCTAGCCGGTCCGTTTCTGACAGCGGCGGGGTGCACGGGATGGAGCGGCGCCTGTACGGAGCGGAATCTACGGGTGGAATGGTCTGCGACGGACAGGCGGCGGCGGCGGGGCGGGGGACGGAGTGACGGGGGCGCTTCCGTACAGGCATCGGTCCACAGGGAAACATTCGCACCACACCGCGCCCCTTCGGACAGGCGCCTCCAAGCGCATGCACGGCAGCTGCTTGCGCCTTTGCCGCGCTTTTCCTCTCGTCGGCGGGGCGTGTATCCGGACGCGCCAGGTGGATCCGCAGGATACAGACGGCGCGGCGGGCGCTCCGGCGGGGCGCGGAGCCGCCCTGCCCTGTTCCCCGAGGGCCGCCTGGGCGCCACGCACCTCTCCGGGGTCGCCCGGGTGGAAGCGGCGCAGCGGCCGGAGCGCGCCGTCCAGCTGGTAGAGTAGACCCAGCGGGAAGCCGGTGGGGATCTCCAGGCCGGCGAGGCTGGGGTGCCGGGCGCCGTCGGCTCCCGGCGGCCGCCGCAGGGTGCGCTGCGCGCCGCTCCCCGGTCCCCGTTTTGCGGCGGACGCGAGTTGCGGCGGGACCCCACCAAGGAGGCTGCGCTTGAAGAAACTACCTGCACTGCTGGTACTGGCGGCATGCGCGGGCGGAGGCCCGGGCTCACCCGCGCCCGGGGCGCGGCAGGAGACCCCTCGCCCCGACGAGCTCGCGCGGGCGGCGGAGGACGTGGTCGGCTTCCTGCGCGGGCAGGTCGCCTTCGACCGCATCCGGCTCGCGGACACGGTGGTGCTGTACGTGGCGCCCGAGGGAGGCGGCGCGCGGGCGGCGTTGCCGCGCGAACGTCTCCGCGACCCGGCGGGGTGGACGGTCCGCTCCGGGGGGTCCGGGACGGCGTACTCGTTCGCCCCGCCGGCCGGGGCGACGGAGCTGACGACCCGCCCGGGGCGCCACCTGAACTGCATGGAGCACCCCCTCGCCTCCCGCTTCGCGGAGCTCGCGCGCCTGCCGCACGTGGGGACCCGGCTCCAGCCGCCTGGCGCGGCGAGCTGCCTCCAGTCCTGGAACCTGACGCTGGTCTTCGACCCGGACCTTCGGCCGCCGACGCTGGTCGCCGTGGTCCACGACCGCTGGGAGTGGTAGCGTGAGCCGGACCCCGGAATTCACCGCCGGTGGAATGACGGGCGGCCTTTTCGGGCGGGCGGAGCGGTGGGCGCGCCGGCACCCGCTGCGGGTCGGCGACACGCGGCTCACCCTGCTCGCCATCCGGTTCGTCCGGAGCTTCGTGGGCGTGCGGGTGATGGGGCTGGCGGCGGAGATGACGTACTACGCGCTGCTCTCGGTCTTCCCGCTGATCGGCGCGCTCGGCGCAAGCCTCGGGTTCCTGGAGCGCGTGGTCGGGCCGGCGGCGGTGCTGGGGGTGGAGGCCGCGGTGGTGGGCTCTCTGGACGCGGTCTTCAGCCGGGAGGTCACCGCCGAGGTGGTCGCTCCCATGGTGCGGGGCCTGCTCCAGCAGGAGCGCACCGGGTTCGCGGTGGGCGGGTTCCTGGTCTCCCTCTTCCTCGCCAGCCGGGTCTTCCGCTCCGCGATCCACACGCTGGACCAGGCGTACCGCGTCGAGGAGGGGCGCGGGATCGTGGCGCTGTGGACGCTTGGGTTCCTGTTCGCGCTCGGGGCGATCGTCACCGCGACGGTGGTTCTGGCGATGGTCGTGGTGGGGCCGCTGCTCGGCGGGGGGCGGGCCATCGCGGACGGGCTCGGGCTGGGCGGGGTGTTCGAGACCGCCTGGGCCATCGCCCGGTGGCCCACCGTGTTCGTCATCGCGACGGGGTTCCTGGCGGTGCTCTACCGGGTCGGGCCCAACGTGCGGAACACCTGGAGGCAGAGCTTCCCCGGGGCCCTGTTCGGGATGGTGACGCTGGTGCTGGTCGCGGTGGGGTTCCGCGTCTACCTGGAGTTCACCGGCGTGGCGAGCCCGGTGATCCGCGACGCGGACGCGGCGGTGGCGGTGGGAGCCCAGGTGGTGGGCGCGCTGCTCGCGGCGCTGCTCTGGCTCTGGCTGAGCGGCATCGCGGTCCTGGCCGGCGGGGTGTTCAACGCCGAGCTCAGCCGCGAGCACCACGACGAGCCGCCCCGGCAGGTCTGAGCGGCGGCGGCCCGGAACTTCCACCGCCGCGCGGCCGGACCCGCACCGGAGAGCGCATGCCCGAGACCCCCGTCGACCCCGCGGAAGCGATCCTCGCCGCCTTCGACGCCTACCTCGCGGCGTTCCGCGAGATCACGCGCCGCGCCCCCGGCCGCTTCCTGCGGCGGGAGTGGCGCGAGGCCCAGGCCGACGCGGCGGAGCGGCTGGGCGTCTACCCCCGCGAGCTGGACCGCGTGGTGGCGGCGCTGCGGGGCCGCATCCCCGCTCCCCCGGCGGAGACCCGCGGCGACGCGCCGTTCAAGGCGCGCTACGCGGAGCGGGTCCGCGGCCGCCCGGACGCGGAGCTGGCGGCCACCTTCTTCAACTCGGTGGTGCGGCGGGTGGCGGGGACGGTGGGGGTGGACCGGCGCAGCGAGTTCACCGCCGACTGCCCGGACTGGCCGCTCCCCGGCGCGGAGCCGCTGCACCGTACCCTGCCGGCGGAGGGAATCGCCCCGGAGCTGCTGGAGCGGCTCTTCCGCGCCGCCGCGCCCGCGGACGCGTTCGCGGACCTGGCGGGGGACGCCGCGCTCTGCGCGGACGCCGCACGGGCTCAGCTCGGCGCGGCGGCCGACGGGGTGTGCGCTGTGGAGGCGCTCCCCTTCCTCTTCTACCGCAACAAGGGCGCGTACCTGGTGGCCCGCCTCCGGCTGGCCTCCGGCGCGGTGCGCCCGCTCGTCGTCCCCCTGCGCCACCCGCCGGAGGGGGTGCGGCCGGACGCGGTGCTGACGTCGCCGGACGAGGTGCACGTGGTGTTCAGCTTCGCGCGCTCGTACTTCCACGCCGACACCGGCCGGGTGCGCGAGACGGTGGACTTCCTCCGCTCGCTGATGCCGGCCAAGCCGGTGCACGAGCTGTACGCCGGCGTGGGCCAGAACCGCCACGGCAAGACGGAGCTGTACCGCGAGCTGGTGCGCCAGCTGGCCGAGCCGGACGCGCGCTTCGAGCCGGCGGAGGGGGTGCCGGGGCTGGTGATGGCCGTCTTCACCCTGCCGGCCTACAACGTGGTGTTCAAGGTGATGCGCGACCGCTTCGCCGCGCCCAAGAGCGTCACCCGCGAGCACGTCCGCGACCGCTACCGGCTGGTGTTCGCGCACGACCGGGTGGGGCGGCTTGCCGACGCGCAGGAGTTCGAGCACCTGGAGTTCCCGCGCGACCGGTTCGCGCCGGAGCTGCTGGCCGAGCTGCTGGAGGGCGCGGGGGAGAGCGTGCGGGCGGAGGGCGACCGGGTGGTGATCCGCCACCTCTACACGGAGCGCCGGCTGCGCCCGCTGGACCTGTACCTGCGCGAGGTCGAGGGAGAGGCCGCGAGGGAGGGGGTGGTGGAGTACGGGAACGCCATCCGGGACCTGGCCTGCGCCAACGTCTTCCCGGGCGACCTGCTCCTCAAGAACTTCGGCGTGTCGCGCCACGGGCGGGTGATCTTCTACGACTACGACGAGCTGGCGCTGCTCACCGAGGTCCGCTTCCGCCACCTTCCCGTCGCCCGGAACGAGGAGGACGAGATGAGCGCGGAGCCCTGGTTCTCGGTGGACGACCGGGACGTGTTCCCGGAGGAGTTCCTCCCCTTCCTGGTTCCCGCCGGGCCGCTGCGCGACGCCTTTTTGGCCGAGCACGCCGACCTGCTGACGGTGGAGTTCTGGCGGGAGATGCAGCGCCGGCAGGAGGCGGGGGAGCTGCCGGACTTCTTCCCCTACCCGCCCCGCCGCCGCCTGCGTACGGCCGCGGCCACGGCGGGATAGACGTCGGGCGGGGCCTCAGCCCTCGATCAGCACGTCGCGGACGACGTCGGGGTCCGCGGGGTCGTGCGCGACGGTGTTGAAGGAGACCAGGACGATGGGAGCCGTCCCCGTGTTGCGGACGGCGTGCGCCACCCCGGGCGGGAAGGTGAAGCGGAACGCCTCGCCCGCGGGGACCTCGGTGTCGGTCACCTCGCCGCCGTCGCGCGTGCGGACCAGCGCGGGTCCCACCACGGTGAGGACCTCCGTTCCGCGCGGGTGGAGGTGGTTGCCGCGGACGGCGCCGGGCTCGGTGAGCACGACGTGCGCGTTGCGATGCCGGGCGATCTCGCCCCCGGCGAGGGGCTCGAAGACGCCGCCGCGGGCGTCGCGGTGCACGGGGAGGATCTCGACTCTCACGATCGCGGCTTTCGATGGACGGGGCGGCCCAGTTCTGCGCAACGCCCCTACCCCTCCGGCCTGCGCGGCGCGCGCCGGGCCCTCCCCTCGCGCGACTGGCGGACGATGGGCCCGTCGCCCGCGGCGGCCTCCGGGGCGCCCGCCTGCGCCTCCAGGCGCGCCGCCAGCGCGGCGACGGTGGGCGTCTCGAAGAGGGCGCGCACCGGCAGCTCGGCGCTGAACGCCTCCCGGATGCGCGTCACCACCTGCGTGGCGCGCAGCGAGTGGCCGCCCAGGTCGAAGAAGCGGTCGTGCACGCCCACCCGCTCCACGCGCAGCACCTCGCGCCAGATCGCGGCGATCCGCTCCTCGGTGGCGGTCCGCGGTGCGACGAAGGCGTCCCGGTCCCCCGCGGCGTCGGGCGCGGGGAGCGCCCCCGCGTCGAGCCCGCCGTCCGCCGCGAGCGGGAGCCCGGCCACGACCACCAGCGCCGTGGGGACGGAGGGCTCCGGGATGCGCTCCAGCAGGAGCGTCCGGAGCGCCGCCGGCTCGGGAGAGGCCCCCGGCTCCGGGACCACGTAGCCCGCCAGGCGCGTGACCCCGCGCGAGTCCGACCGCGCGACCACGGCCGCGTCCCGCACGCCCGGGAGGCCGGCGAGCGCCGCCTCCACCTCGCGCGGCTCCACGCGGAAGCCCCGCACCCGCACCGGCGCGCCCGCCGTCCCCATCCACTCCAGCGTGCCGTCCGCGCGCCAGCGGGCCCGCTCGCCCGTGCGGAAGAGCCGCGCCCCCGGCGCCTCGGGGAGCGGATCCGGCAGCCAGCGTTCCGCCGTGAGCGCGGGGCGGCCCGCGTACCCCCGCGCCAGCCCGGCCCCGCCGACGTAAAGCTCCCCCGGCACACCCACCGGCACCGGCTCCATCGAGGCGTCCAGCACGCGCGCGATCCGGCCGCCCGCCGGCCGGCCGAGAGCGAGCGCCCGCCCGTCCGGTCCGCGCGGGACCGGCTGGCCGACGGCGAGCCCCCCGCACTCCGCGGCGGCCCAGCCGGCCGAGAGCTGCAGCCCCGGGCCCGCCTCCAGCGCCCGGCGCGCATGCGGCACCGACGCCGGCCCCGTGACGACGACCCGCCGGACGCCGGCCAGTGCGTCCGGATGCGCGTCCACCACCCGGGCGAAGTACGCCGGGGCCAGCGAGAGTGTCGTCACGCCGTGCTCGCGGAGCTGCCGCGCCAGCTCCGCCGGGTCCGGATCGCGGCCCGGGTGCAGCACGCACGCGCCCCCGCCCAGCAGCGCGGGCCACAGCTCGAGCAGCGGCCCCGCGCCGGGGACGGGGGAGTGCTGGAGGAGCGTGTCTCCCTCGTCCGGGACGCCGGCAGCCGCCTCGGCGACGGCGCGGTGCGGCACCTCCAAACCGACGGGCTCGCCGCCGGGGCCGCGGACGAAGACGACGCAGGCGAGGTCGTCCGGGGCGAGGGGGCCTCCGGGGGCGCGGGGCCGCTCGCCCGTGATCCGCACTTCGTACCCGGCACCGGCGCCGCCCTCCACCACGACCGCCGCGCCCGAGTCGGCCAGGCGCTCCGCCGGCTCCGCCGGGTCGAGGGCCACGTACGCGCCGCCCGCCTTCAGGACGGCGAGGAGGCCGGCCACCAGCGACGGGGAGCGCTCGATCCGCACCGCCACGCGCACCCCGGGGCCGACCCCGAGCTCGCGCAGGCGGGCGGCGAGACCGTCGGAGCGGCGGTCCAGCTCGGCGTAGGCGACGCGCTCCGCGCCGTGGACCAGCGCGGTCCGGTCCGGCGCGCGGGCCGCCTGCTCCGCGAACCGCTCGTGCACGAGGCGGGCCGGGGCCGGCTGCGCGCCGGCAGCGCTCCACCGGGCCAGCCGCTCGCGCTCCGACGGGAGCAGCAGCGGGACGTCGGCCGCGGGGCGGTCCGGGTCGGCGGCGACCGCCTCCAGCAGGACGCCGATCTGCGCGGCCATGCGCTCCACGGTGTCTCGCTCGAAGAGGTCGGTGTTGTACTCCAGCAGCGCGTGCAGCCCGTCGGGGCCGTCCGCCATCCCCAGGGCGAGGTCGAACTTGGCCGTGTGGCCCTCCCCGCTCCAGGTGCCCCACTCCAGGCCGCCCGCCTGCGCGGCGCCGTCGGAGGCGGCCTGCATGGAGAACACCACCTGGAAGACGGGGGTGCGGCTGGGGTCGCGCTCCGGCCGCAGCTCCTCCACCACCTTCTCGAAGGGGATCTCCTGGTGCGCGAAGGCGGCGAACGCCCCGTCGCGCACCCGGCGCACCACCTCGCGGAAGCCCGGCCGCCCGGAGAGGTCGGTGCGGACGGCGAGGGTGTTCACGAAGAAGCCGATCAGCCCCTCGATCTCGCGGCGGTCGCGGTTGGCGACCGGCGTGCCGACGGTCACGTCCTCCTCCCCCGCCCAGCGCGACAGGAGGAGCTTCCAGGCGGCCAGCAGCACCATGAAGGGCGTAGCGTGCTCCGTCCGGCCGACGGCGCGGAGCCGCGCGGCCAGCCCGGCCGGGAGGGTCCAGCCGCACGCCGCGCCCGCGAAGGTCTGCACCGGCGGGCGCGGCCTGTCCGTCGGCAGCTCCAGCGCGGGGGCGCCGCTGAGGCGCTCGCGCCAGAAGGCGAGCTGCGCCTCCAGCGCCTCCCCCGCCAGGTACTCCCTCTGCCAGACGGCGTAGTCGGCGTACTGCACCTCCAGCTCGGCGAGGGGCGAGGGCTCGCCGGCCGCGAACGCCTCGTAGAGGGCGCGCAGCTCGCGGTCGAACACGCCCATGCTCCACCCGTCGCTCACGATGTGGTGCACTCCCCAGACGAGCACGTGCTCCCCCTCGCCCATGCGCAGCAGCTCGGTCCGGAGCAGCGGGCCGCGCGCCAGGTCGAAGGGCGTTGCCGCGACCTCCGCGACGCGCCGGTCCACCTCGGCGTGGACCTCCGCGCGGGACGCGCCCGACAGCTCCCGCCGGGGGAGCGGTTCCGGCCGCCACGGCCGGACGACCTGCACCGGCCCGTCCGCGGCCGCCGCGAACACGGTGCGCAGCGACTCGTGCCTTCGCCGGAGCTCGTCCAGCGCCCCCTCCAGCGCGGCCGCGTCCAGCTCCCCGCGGAGGTGGTAGGCCCCGGTGATGTTGTAGGCGGTGTTCCCGGGCGCCATCTGGTCCAGGAACCAGAGCCGCTGCTGCGCGAAGGAGAGCGGGAAGGTGTCGGCCTCCCCGTCCCCTCCCGCGGCGTCCAGCGGGGCCGCGTCGGCCACCGCCGCTCCCGCGGCCTCCACCACCCGCAGCGCGAGCCCCTCCACGGTGGACGCCTCGAACACGGCGCGCAGCGGCAGCTCCACCCCGAGCCGCTCCCGCACGCGCGACACCACCTGGGTGGCGCGGAGCGAGTGGCCGCCGAGGGTGAAGAAGTCGTCGCGCGCGCCGACGCGCTCCAGCCCCAGCACCTCGCACCAGACCTCCGCCAGCACCTCCTCCGTCGGCGTGCGCGGCGCGACGAACCCCGCCCCCGCGCCGGCGCCCTCCGGCGCCGGGAGCGCGGCGTGGTCCGTCTTCCCGTGCGCGGTCAGCGGGACCCGCTCCAGCGCCACGAACGCCGTCGGCACCAGGTGCTCCGGCAGACGCTCCCGCAGCCAGCGGCGCAGCTCCGCGGCCTCCGGCGCCGCATCCTCCCCCACCACCCAGCCCACCAGAAGCCGCTCCCCCGCCCCGTCCTCCCGCACCCCGACGACCGCCTCGCGCACGGCCGGGTGCTCGCGCAGCGCGGCCTCGACCTCGCCCGGCTCGATCCGGAAGCCGCGCACCTTGACCTGCCGGTCCGTGCGCCCCAGGAACTCCAGCACCCCGTCGCCGCGCCAGCGCGCCCGGTCCCCCGTGCGGTACCAGCGCCTCCCCTCCGGTCCCGCCACGAACTTCTCCGCCGTCAGCTCCGGCCGCCCCAGGTAGCCCACCGCCACCGCCGCACCCCCGATCCACAGCTCGCCCGGAACCCCGGTCGGCACGGGCATCCCCCGCGGGTCCCGCACCGAGAGCGCCGCGTTGCCCAGCGGCACGCCGATCGGATGCCCGACGACTTCCCCCGCGGCCGGGACCGCGTAGGCGGTGCAGAGGATGGTCGCCTCCGTGGGCCCGTACATGACCCACCTCCGCGCCGCCGGGAAGACCTCGCGCATCTCCGCCACCAGCTCCGGCGCGACCGTGTCGCCCCCGACCAGCAGCGCCCGCAGCCGCGCCGGCGCCCCCCGCTGCCGCGCCACGCGCACGACCTCGCGCATCAGCGAGGGCACCGCGTGCAGCACCGTCGCATCCCCCACCGCCTCCAGCACCGCCTCCGGGTCCGCGACGAGGTCGCGCGGCACCAGCAGCGCCGTGCCCCCGACGCGCAGCGGCGAGAGCACCTCGAAGAGCGCGATGTCGAACGCCGGGGACGCCAGCGCCGACACCACGTCCTCCGCCCCGAATCCGAACGCGTCGGCCGCGGCGGCCAGCGTGGCCGACAGGCTGGCGTGGGTGACGGCCACCGCCTTCGGCGTGCCGGTCGAGCCCGACGTGTAGATGAGGTAGGCGAGGCCCC
This sequence comes from Longimicrobiaceae bacterium, assembly GCA_036259415.1. Taxonomy (GTDB): domain Bacteria; phylum Gemmatimonadota; class Gemmatimonadetes; order Longimicrobiales; family Longimicrobiaceae; genus JAFAYN01. Next base: position 2,549 of record DATABU010000211.1, on the reverse strand, counting down.
CACCCGGCGGCTTTATCGCCGCCACCCTCCCCCATTCATCTCCCGAGTCGATTCCGGCCGCGGTGTGCTCCCCCTCCCCCCTTGCGGGGGAGGGGGCCGGGGGGAGGGGGGTGACCTCCACCGCCCCCGCGTCGGCCAGCATGAACGCGACGCGCTCCGCGGGCGTGGCCGGGTCGATGGGCAGGTACGCCGCCCCCGCCTTGAGGATCGCCAGCTGCGCGACCACCATCTCCGCCGTGCGCTCCAGCCGCACCGCCACCCGCGACTCCGGGCCGACGCCCCGCCTCCGCAGCTCGGCGGCGAGCGCATCCGCCCGCGCGTCCAGCTCGGCGTAGGTGAGCACCGCGCCGCCGCAGACCACGGCGGGTGCCTCCGGGCGGCGGCGCGCCTGCGCGGCGACCAGCTCGTGGACGAGCGGACCGGCGGCGAACGGGCGGCCGGTGGCGTTCCAGTCGGAGACGACCCGGCGGCGCTCCTCGGCCGACATCAGCGGGAGGTCGGAGACGCGGCGCTCCGGGTCCGCGGCGATGCCGGCCAGGAGCACGCGGAGGTGCTCCGCCATGCGCTCCACCGTCGCGGCGTCGAACAGCTCCGTGGCGTACTCCAGCAGCGCGGCGGGGCGGGCGCCCTCGTCCGCCACCTCCAGGGTGAGGTCGAACTTGGCGGTGCCGGTGTCCCGCTCCTCCAGCGAGAACGTCACGCCCGCGGTGGTGCGTGGCTCCGGGTGCGCGCCGCGCAGCGCGAACATCACCTGCACCAGCGGGCTGCGGCCGGGGTCGCGCCCGGGCTGGACGGCCTCCACGACACGGTCGAACGGCGCGTCCTGGTGCGCGTACGCGGCCAGGACGGACGTGCGTGTGCGGGACAGCAGCTCGCGGAAGGTGGGATCTCCAGAGAGGTCGGCGCGCAGCGGGAGCGTGTTCGCGAAGAAGCCCACCAGCTCCCGCAGCTCGGGCCGCGTGCGCTGCGTCACCGCCGTGCCGACGACCAGCTCCTCCTCGCCCGCGTAGCGCGAGAGCAGCACCTGCCAGGCGGCCAGGAGCGCCATGAAGGTCGTGGCGTCCTCCGCCGGCGCGAGCGCGCGCACGCCCTCCATCGCCGCGGCGGGGAGGGCGAAGCGGTGCGTGGCGCCGCGGTGGCTCTGCGCCGGGGGGCGGGGGCGGTCCGTGGGGAGGTCGAGGACGGTGGGAGCGCCGGCCAGCGCCTCGCGCCAGAAGGCGAGGTGCTCGTCCAGCGCGGCGCCGCTCACCCGCTCCCGCTGCCACGCGGCGTAGTCGGCGTACCCCACCGGGAGCGGCGCCAGCGGGGACGGCTCCCCGCGCGCGAATGCGCAGTAGAGGTCGCAGACCTCGCGGAAGAGGACGTCCAGCGAGGGCCCGTCGGCCACCGCGTGGTGCAGCGCGAGGAGCAGCAGGTGCTCCTCGGGGGCGAGGCGGAGGAGACGCGCGCGGAAGAGCGGGCCCCGCTCCAGGTCGAACGGCGCCCCGGCCTCCTCGCGCGCGGCGCGGTCCGCGCCGGCCTCGCCGTCCACCGGCTCGACGGGGAGCGGGAGGGGCGCGGCGGGGAGCACCACCTGCACCGGGGCGCCGTCGCCCCCGGCGAAGACCGTCCGCAGCGCCGCGTGGCGGCGGACCGTCTCGTCCAGCGCGCGGCGGAGCGCGTCCGGGTCGAGCGGGCCGCGCGCGCGGAGCGCGTACGCCATGGTGTAGACGCCGGCGCCCGCGCCCAGCCGCTCCGTGAGCCAGAGCCGCTCCTGGGCGTACGAGAGCGGCGCCGGCCCCGCCGCGGGGTCGCGCGGGCGGACCGCGCCCGGAGCGTCCTCGCCCCGGGCCAGCCGGAGCCGCATCTCCAGGAGCCGCCGCTTCTCGGGCGACAGCTCCGCGAGCCGCGCGTGCAGGTCGCTCATGGCGTCAGGACGGGGCCGCCGCGGTCAGGCGCCGACCCTGGCCAGCTTCCCCATCAGCCGGTCGAGCGACTTCTGGCTGAGCCGCACGGACGGGAAGTCCGACGGCGAGTAGCCGCCCGCGTCCGCCGTCCGGCAGTGCTCGACCAGTGCGCGCACCGCCTCCAGGTGCCGCTCCGCCAGGGCGCGCACGGTCTCCTCGCGGTGCAGCTCCGCGCCGTACGTCCAGCCCACCACCAGCTCGTCCCCGGCGACCGCGGCGTTCACCTCCAGCAGGTGCGTGCGCGGGTTGGCCGCGGCGCGCGCGGGCCCGGCCGGGTCGCGGGTGATGCGGAAGAGCGCGTCGTCCCCCTGCGCCGCGTCGAAGCGGCCCAGGTAGTTGAAGGCGAGCTGCGGGCGCGGCGCGAGGGCCAGCTCCGCGTCGCCCCCGGTGTGCCGCAGCAGCCCCCAGCCGATCCCCTGCCGCGGGACGCGCCGCAGCTGCTCCTTCGCCGCGCGCAGCGCCTCCACCGGCGCCACCCGGGACGCCCGGACGGCCGGTGCCAGCGCGGCGACGACCGTGACCAGCACCCCGATCGGCACGCAGATGGCGATCGTGGAGAGCGAGAACACCAGGCCCTCGACCGGCGCGTCGAACCCGAGCGCA